>JAAYCK010000107.1 GCA_012729835.1 Syntrophomonadaceae bacterium | reverse complement strand
GTTATATCCCCTCTTCAAAAAGGATATCGAATCCGGTAAACTGACTTATCAGCAGGCTGCCGAGACCCTGGGCTGTATGTGGGTCAAGTTCAATGAAGCTCAATCTTTCCACGGCTTCTATTTTGCCAAGGAAGCTGCCGGCTCGCTATTGCAGCAGATTACCATTGGCGGTACGGATAAGGATGGCAAGGATGCCACTAATGATGTATCTTATCTGATACTGGAAGTCTCCCGTCAGATGGCGATACCCCAGCCCGGTCTTTATGTTCGCTGGCATAATACGATCGACCATAATTTCATGATCAAAGCCATCGAGACCAACCGGGATACCGGAGGCGGC
Source organism: Syntrophomonadaceae bacterium (assembly GCA_012729835.1). Taxonomy (GTDB): domain Bacteria; phylum Bacillota; class Syntrophomonadia; order Syntrophomonadales; family Syntrophomonadaceae; genus Syntrophomonas_A. The sequence continues at coordinate 1,746 of JAAYCK010000107.1, read as the reverse complement.
GTGCCGGCTTTCATCAATGACCAGGCAGGAACCCGTAATTTCCTGGGTTTGGGCGTTCCTTTGGAGGATGCCGGAGAATGGACGGCAGCCGGCTGTTTATCCTATTGTCTCTCCAAAGTCAATACTGTGGTACGCATGCCTTTGTACGTCAATATACCCAAGGTGTTCGAAATCGCTTTGAATAACGGGTACGATCCCCGGACCGGCATCAAAGCCGGCCCTCAAACTGGAGAAGCTGTCAAATTCACTTCGATAGACCAGTTGGAGAATGCATTCTGGGAGCAGTTCAGCTACTTCATCGACAAGGGAATGAATGATCTTTACATTGGCTTCCTGGCCAAGGGGGACTTTCTCTGTGCCCCGGTCAGCACAGCTTATCTCGAGGATAGCATCAAGACCGGCAAGGATGCTATGGAAGAAGGCGGACGCTATCCCCAGTTGAACCTCTGTATCGGTCAGCGGGGATTTGTGGATGTGGCTAATTCCCTGGCAGCCATAAGGAAGGTAGTCTTTGAGGACAAAAAGGTTACCATGCCCAGGTTGTTGGAGGCCCTGAAAGCGGACTGGGTGGGTTATGATGATGTTCTCAAACTTTGCATGCAGGCTCCCAAATACGGCAATGATGATGACTATGTCGATGAGATTCATGACCGTCTTTCCCTGAAGTCCGGCGAAATTATCGCCGCCAAAAAAGATCCGGTTAACGGCCTTACCTGGAAAGTGGCCAGACCGGCGCTGACCGGGCACTATTACCTGGGTGAAGTGGTAGGAGCCTTACCCAACGGCCGCAAGGCTGGGACCCCGTTATATGATGCGGCCTTATCACCCGGAGCCGGAACAGATGTCAACGGGCCAACTTCAGCCATAAAATCCGCCACCAAGGTGAACCATTTTAAACCGGATATGGACAGCCTGGTGATGAACATGAAGTTTAGCTCTACAATATTAAAAGACCGTTCCTCCATCGAGCAATTTATTTCTATGATGAGAACGTTCTTTAACCGGGGCGGCTGGCATATCCAGTTTAATATCCTGAATAAAGATGATCTGATCCAGGCCAAGGCCCATCCCGAACAATGGAAGCATCTGATTGTGAGAGTGGCCGGTTATAGCGCTTACTTTGTCGAGTTGCCTCCTGCCATTCAGGATGAAATTATAGCTCGTACCGAACATAGCCTGTAACCTTGAATTAAGTAAAAAGTTTTAGCTGGTGTCTCTGGGTCGACCGGTAATTCTGTTCGATTCAGCCGGCAGTGCAGGGCAGTCATACAAAGAAGCATCTTGGTTTTAAATCAGCTCTGGTTAAGATGCGGAAGGCTTTCCTTTACTGCCGGCTGGTCTAAACAGGTTTTCGGCCGACCTTACCCTTGACAATGGAGGGGTATGCTTTTAAGATTTCATTATATTGGCTAGTTCTTATAGAAGGTCGGGTATGTCTGGAAAATCCGGTAAGTGGATATGGGAAGAAGATGGTGCAAAAGTGGTCCGGAGCATTGCGCGGACCGGTCCTGGGTGCCATGAGGGTTGTGGGGTATTGCTGTATGTTAAAAACGGAAAACTCGTGAAAGTTGCTGGTGACCCTGATGTCCAGTTCAACCAGGGTCGTTTATGCCCCCGCTGCCTGGCTCTTCCTCAGCTTATCTATCATCCTGACCGCCTGAAATACCCTTTAAAAAGAGCAGGAGCCAGGGGAGAAAATAAGTGGAAAAGGATTACCTGGGCAGAAGCTTATGAAACCATTGCCCG
>JAAYCK010000174.1 GCA_012729835.1 Syntrophomonadaceae bacterium | reverse complement strand
CCGCCGCAACGGTGGATATGTCCGCAACTTAGCAATGAAAAAGAGCAGAAGTATTGCGAAGCTTCCACTCCTTAAGCTGCAAATCTCAAAAACACTCCGCTGTTTACAGCATCTGCTCAGCGGGAGGCATGCAATACAACATTTTCCTCAGACTACTATATTCCCGGTGAAAAGTCAAGGCGGCTTGCCGTCGCGGCGACAAATGCGGTGTACAGGCGTCAAACATAGGTACCAGTCAAGGGGAACGAGAACCGAGGCGTTTGTCAGGGGAAGTGTGGAGATTTCCAAAGGAAATACAACACGACCTTGACAAACCTCCGGATGGTATACTGGACAAGCCCCTTGCGGCAGACCTGTCCGCAAGGGCTTGGTTACATCACCGCCAAATAGTCAGCCAGGACCTCGTTTGGCGAGCGCATGTTCAGGCAGGTCTTAATATGGCCGTTGCTCTTTTTCTGGTAAACCGCGAGCTGTTTTCGGCCATCCGCCAGACTATACATCCTCAGGCGGGCGTAGAAACGCATAGCGTCCGTTCTGTGCTGACGCTCGACCTTGCCGTTATGCCGGGGCGTTGCAATCCGTATGCGGTGATAAATAATCTCCATGGATTCAAGCGCCTCCTCAAACAGTGTTTTGTGCTTTGCCCTGACCACCAGCAACGCATTCGTAAATTCCGTGCCGTTATCGGTTTGTATCTCCCGGATGGGGAACGGCGCTGCGCTTATGAACTTCATCAGGAAATCCCTCGCGCTGAACGTGCTGTGTTCGTCGTACATTTCACGGAACGTCCATCGCGTGCACTCATCCACCGCTGTAAACTGGTAGTATTTCTCGCCATTCGTCACGCATTCCCCAGGCACATACTTTACGTCCACCTGTACCTTTTGACCCGGATATTCCGCCCGCTGATACGGCTTGGGCGTTCTCTTCGCCTTCTTTTTCGGCTTTGCTCCCTTGAGCTTTGCCGCAATCCGTTTGAATCCCCCGTAACTGCGCTCGTATCCCCACCGCTCGCGCAATTCCTGATACGCCAGCAGCAGATCCTGCCAGCGGTGCTTCTTGAGCACCCGCTTTACACGGCGCAGTTCCTCCTGCGTACTTTGTCGCGGGCTGTTCTTCGGCCGCCGCGACTGATCCTTCAGGCTATCCGCCGTTCCGTCCCACCGCTTCCACCATTTCTTAACCGTTTTTTCGCTCGTTTTGTATCGAATCGCCGTGTCGCTTATGCTATGCCCTTTTCGATATTCCATCATCCGTTGACGATGCTGCGCTTCCTGGTGTATCCTGTCCATGCAGAGAACCTTCTTTCGTGGCCTGTTTCCTTCTCAGATTCAGTCTACCACTTCGGTTCTCTGTTTCTTCCCTTCTCCCGGTACCTATGTATTGTAGCTTAACAATTATCTCCCCCGTTTCGGGCGCGTTTTGTGTTGATGCCATGCGTTTCTTCTGTTATACTTATGCAAACATCATATCGTGACGGAGGTATCATAATGGTCTTTTCCGCTTATAAAAAAGCATTGGGCATCCTCATGCAAAAGCCGTTCCGGCTCT
>JAAYCK010000106.1 GCA_012729835.1 Syntrophomonadaceae bacterium | reverse complement strand
TCCCTCCAAAGCCGCCAACAGGTCAGCAACAGTCGAATAGTTTTTAGTCATGAAATGTTGGTTGGCCCAGTCCTCCGCGATCGGTTCCTCTCCAACCAGGTCCCTGATGTCATTGATGCAGAACACCCCTGATCCGATCAGCTTGTCGATCGAGGAAGATACACTCAATAGATCCACATGTTTAATAGCCTTGGTATCAATCTTGAGATAGTTGCCCTGGTTAAAACCTGTGAATCCGTTGCGTTTTCGGTTAATCTCTTCGCTCAGCATATCGGTCAACGGGTCAATGCAGAACGTGAGAAATTGATCCAGCGCATCAGACACTCCCTGCACATCCCCGCGCAATAGAGCCGGTGGAATACAGAAAGCCTTGGCTGTAAAATCACTCACGTCATCGATCATAGACCTGATGTCCCGAGTGCTTTCGCTGCTATATGTTTTTTGGGTGAGTTCCTTCCAGTCCTGACCTTTACCCAGAGGCAAGGCTGCATTGTCCCCGGACAACCACCGGCTGATTTTCTCGTTAATCAAGGCGTCGAAGGCGGCCCTGTCAGCGGTCCCCGCCACCGGGATAGTCTCGTATTTGAAAATTCCTTTTGTGCCCCGGGAACGTTGATAGGCCGTCATGCTGTAGGTGATCAGTTTGGCATAAAGACCATACAGCCCATGGAGCAGCCGGTTCATATTCATCTCAGACAGCTTAAAATACAGTACATCCGCCTGATAGAACGCCTTTTGAAAAGTAAAATCCTCCACCGTGACTTGGGTAAATCGGTCATCGTACAGGGCGTAAGGGGTTCGCGCAAAATCATCTGCCACCAGCAGCTGTCCGTTCTGCTCTATCACCAGGCACTCATTCTTTCGGTAGAGCTGTGCGATCAGCTTATGTATAAACCCACTGGAGTTCTGGTTCCGGTTGGGTTCCATGTTCCACAGATAATACTCCTGGGCTTTTACCTCCTGGCCCCCCAGATACGTCTTAAATTCACATTTGCTTACCGAGTTGGAAATAAGATTGACGGCCGACCAGAATGCCAGCTCCCGAATATAGATGTCTCCGATCAAAGCCTGGTACTCAGCTGCGTACTCGCCCATATCATTTAGGGTTACCGTGGCCAGACCAAGTTTTTCTTTTAACCATCTAAAAAACCCCAATATTTCACCCCCTTACCCGGTGATAACCGGCAGGTCATCAAATGCGCTCTCACCGGTTCCTAATTCATCCTCGATTATCATACTGGCTACTAGAGCCATGAACGGGTCCGTCTTCCGGCTCTTGCCCTCGATCTTGCCGTAAACATAATTGCCGGTATCATTACCGGCCTTGTACCCTGACTTAATAAGTTTGGTATTATTGACGGCCCACCTGAGCGGCGGATTATCTCCCCAGATGAAATACTGCCGGGCGAAGCAGCTCTCTATTACCGGCACCACCTTTATGATGTCCGACGGCCGCACCAGCTTGATATTCTTACGATCACTACTGAAGCCCAACGCCTCTAGAGATTTAGCCACCAACGCATAACGGAAGTTATCTAGGGCCAGCTTTACTATATTGTATTTGGTCATTTGTTCAGCGATATATTCAGACAACAGGTTAGGGTTTATTTCCACGTCATCAACTATCGTCAGATGGTTATCGGCGCCCCATTGTTCCCATGGTATTTTCAACCGGGACAAGTCGGCCGACTTTAAACAGAGCCAGGAGTGGTTTATGTCATAACGGTTGTCCCCCTCCCGAAAATGGATGTTGACGGACGCGAAGTCGGTGATACGTGCATAGTCGATCCCCACCGTGGCACTACAACCGGTCAGATCCGGCAGGGGCTTATTAGTTGCTGCGATGTTGTTCCATTCGGTAACAATGATCGCCCGATTCTGTTTCGGCCAGTTCATCCGCTTGGTGTAAAACTCTTCCTCAAGAGCCGGCGTATATTTCATCTCGATAAACTGCTTTTGGATCTCCTTTTGGAGCGCAGGAAGGTACCTCAGCGACGGGTTAGCCTTGTGCCACATCCGGGGGTCCAGCGCATCTTCTTCCTTATCGATCCGGTAGATAAGGGGCAGCCAGCCCAGGTCTGTGATTATCCCCTTCAGGACATCGGCCGAAATGGCCAACATGTCATCAAATACACCGTCCCGGACGTTGCCGTTAGTGGTAATATAAAAAGCCCTGGAATGCTTCCGCTTTCCAAAGCCGCTAGTAAATACTTTTATGCTGTCATAGTTCTCGTACTGGTGAACTTCGTCAAATATCAAACACCCGGTACGCTTGCTGTCCTTGGTCTTGGCGTTCGAAGTATTGAACTTGATATATGATTTCGTCCGCAGATTGACGATGATCTCCTTGGTCTTATAAAAAAACTTTTTGGACTTGGCCCAGGTAGCCTCGAGAATCTCATATATATCCAGGAATGATGTCTTGGCCTGGTCTTCAGCATTGGCTACAATGTCGATATTGTAGCCCTTTATACCGTGATAGTGAGTTGTAAGATACCAGGCAATAGGAGAAATAAATCCGTTTTTCCCGTTCCCCCGCGCCTCCACAATGAAGAACGTATCAAAAACAACCGTATCGTTGGAGTTGTAAAAACAATGGATGCAGGCCGTTATAAAAAGTTCCCAGTCGAATAAGGTGATTTCGAAATACCGTTCCATAAGTTCGACCGCCTTGTCGATCTTGGCGGTATCTATAAACACATCGGGATGACTGAGCTTATCTTCAACATAATCCATGGCCAGGCGGATATCTTCGCCGACAATTATAGACCCGCTGCGAACAGCATCCATGTACTTGTCGATGTATGGGTGATAATCACATCTCCTCATCCTCATTCGGATCACCATCCGATCTGGATGGCTTGAGCCCGAGCTCTGCTAATATTTTGAGCATCTGACCGTTGGTCTTGTTGAGTTCCGCGATGCTGTCATTTTTTTTATGCCCCCATTGGGTCTCGCCGTTCTGGTAACGAACCACCACCCCCCGGTCCTTGATGTCCCGGATGAGCTTGTTCTTAATATCCCACAGGGCCATATAATCATCGATAAGGTCCAGGTAGTGGTGCCCGTATACTCCGTTTCGTTCCAACTGATTTACCAGGTCTTTTTTAATGTCAGTTTTGCGGGCCACCTTATGCCCTCCCCTCATGTAATTTGCTCACGACTCTCAACTGTCCTGGAACCCTCCCGGTCGGAGTTCCCTTTTTTAATTTGCGTTTTTTTCTTGCCGGGGGTACCCTACCATCTTTCTTTTGTCAGCGGTTTGGGCTTTTCCTTCTGTCGGTGATCGTGCGCCTGCTCATGACAAGCATG
>JAAYCK010000105.1 GCA_012729835.1 Syntrophomonadaceae bacterium | reverse complement strand
ATAATTGGCGGCTTTTCGCGCCAATTGGATGGCCAGTAGCTTAACAGGCTTTTACAATACTCAATGCTCTCTTCGTCGCTCTTGGTTACCTTGTCACAGATGCCTGTTATTTCCGAATGTACCTTTGCTGATCCTAACTCTTGAATCGTAGTATCCTGCCCGGTTACGGCTTTAATAGCCAATGGCGATGCCAGAACTGTAGAAGATGTATTTTCATTCATAACCAGAAAATCCATCATAATCGGTGAATAGGATGAACCGGCAAACATAGGTCCTAACATCAGTACAACTTGAGGAATGACACCGGAAGCATAGGGCGGTGACCACATAAAGGACCCGGTTCCCCCAAGACCAATCCCATCTGCCGGAGGTTTGAACCCGGGCTCACCCTGCCCATCCTGAAGTCTTACCCCGGCGCTGTCAGACAAGGCCACACAAGGAACACCCATTTTCACAGCAGCTTCAAGCACTCTCACCATTTTGGCATGCAGTCCGCCTGATTGGGCTCCGGTTAAAACCGTAAAATCATGGGCGTAAGTCATTACGGTACGGCCGTTTACTTTACCATATCCGGTTACAATAGCATCACTGGGGGCAAATTTTGTATCGGTATCATCAAAACCGGTCCTGAACGGCGTAGCCCATAAGTTAAGTTCCTGAAAAGTACCGGGGTCAAACAACAGGTTCACTCTTTCCCGGGCTGTTAATTTACCCCTTTTGTGCTGCTTTTCGATGGCTTTGGCGCCGCCGCCCATTTGATATAAACTTCTCTGCTTTTCAATATCTTCTAACATTTCGAGCATATTTTCCCGCTCCATGATATGCCTCCTTTGATCGATTGATCATATTGTTACATATTGATATTTTCGTGTTTTCTCTCCGGCCAGTAATTTGTCAGATTTCTCTGTGCTTTCAAAGCTTGTATGATCAAGGTCCTGGTCCGGCGCGGATCTATGATTTCTTCATGTGCAACGAGCCCCTGTCTTTCAACCAGCTTTGTCATTTTCACAGTTGCTTCCTCAACAATTTTCGCTTTCTCTTCGGGAGTTTCAGCCCGGTCAATTCTACCCTTGAACATGACTTGAACAGAGGCGTCGGCACCCATATGTCCTCTTTCAGCTGTGGGCCAGCCCCATATACTATCAGGTCTGCAATAATTGCCCGGCATTGCCAGTCCGGCACCACCGTATAATTTCCTTAACACAATATTGATTTTGCCGGATGTTACTTCACTGGTGGCATGTATAACCTGACATCCATGCCGTAAAATCCCTCCGTGTTCTTCAGCAACACTGGGCAGAAAACCAGGACTGTCTCCTAAATAAATCAGGGGTATATTGAAAGCATCACAAAACCTGGTGAATCTGCTGTGTTTGTCCGAACTCTTATTGTCAAATATGCCTCCCGTATAGCGGGGATTATTGGCTATAATTCCGACTGTGTATCCATCAAACCGGGCAAATCCAACCGTAAGATTTGGTGCATATTCAGCCTGAATTTCGAAATAATTGTCATCATCAGCAAACATTTTGATAATTTTGCGCATATCATAGGCCTTGGAGGAACTATCAGGAAAGAAATCCATTATTTCTTCAACAATTCTATTGGGGTCATCCTGGGTTGCTGCTACAGGAGTCGTCTCCCGGCAATTCTGCGGCAGATAGGATAATAACTCCTTGCATTTTTGAATACATTCTTCATCGTTTTTGGCTAAAACTGCACAGGTTCCGCTTTTAGTGGCATGCATTTTGGCTCCGCCGAAATCTTCTCTGCTTACATTTTCAGGAACCGGATTAAGATGCAAAAAGCTGTTTCCCTTAACCATGATTATAAAATCAGCCAGCGGAGCTAACAAAGCAGATCCTCCCACACATGGCCCCATGACCAGGGCGATCTGCGGAATGACTCCGGAAGAAATGGTTTGAAAGCGCATCATAGAAGCGTAAGTGCAATAGTTTTTAGCCATAATGGCACTCTGCAGGCGGTAACCTTCCGAATCATAGATACCAATAACCGGTACTCTTCTGTTTAAGGCTTTCTCCATTACCCTCATTATTTTTGCAATATGCATTTCCGCCATACTGCCGTCATATAAAGATGCATCCTGAGCCCAGACGCATACCGGCCGGCCATTTATCTCTCCCCAGCCTGCAACCAGGGCATCTCCGGGAATTGGAACCTCGTCGTCAAATTCAAAGTATTGGTATGAATCGCT
>JAAYCK010000104.1 GCA_012729835.1 Syntrophomonadaceae bacterium | reverse complement strand
CGGTTTGCGTTTGGGCGCAGGATCCTTCATTATTCGACGGAAGTATGGCAGAAATGCATATTGCCAAGATTCTTAGGGTCATGGAAAAAGCCTTAAATCGAAGAGTCCCGATCATTGGCATTTATGATTCAGAGGGGTACCGGCTCCAAAGTGCTATCATGGCTAAAAACTATTGTAATTACTCTTCGATGATGCGCTATCAGACAATATCTTCCGGAGTAATTCCTCAGATTGCTCTGGTCATGGGCCCGTGTGTCGGGGGAGCTGCTCTGTCAGCACCGCTGGCTGATTTTATAATCATGGTAAAGGGAACCAGTTTCCTGCATCTTAATCCATTGACTGAAGATATAAGCAGGGAAGATTTCGGCGGAGCCAGGATGCACGCAGTTAAAAGCGGAACCTGCGCGGTTTTGGCAAAGAATGACGAAGACTGTATCAATAAATGCAAGGAACTGTTATCCTATCTTCCGCAAAATTGCAGTGAGAAAACTCCTTTAGCAGCAACCGGGGATGATCCAAATAGAATCGTTGAAGAAATTATGGACTTTTTCCCCGATAGCTCCTCAAAAGCTTATGATATGCGCAAGATTATTAAAATGTTTGCTGATGATAATTACTATTTTGAAATCCAGGCTGAATATGCGCCGAACCTCACAGTAGGATTTGCCAGGTTTAACGGACAAACAGTCGGAATTATTGCTAATAATCCCCGCTTTACGGGAGGGATTTTTGATAATAAAAGCTCAGATAAATTCAGCAGATTTACGAGATTTTGCGACGCCTTTAACATTTCAATAGTATATCTAAGTGACAGTCCCGGTTTTCTTCCCAGTGTCTCGGAAGAACACGGGGGAATCTTACGGCATGGATGTCAGGTTATTCATGCAACCAGTGAAGTAACATCAGGCAAGATCCATGTTGTTTTAAGGAAATTATACGGTGGTGCCGGACTGGCAATGCCCGGTAACTATTGCAGACCCGACAGTATATGGGGCTGGCCTACGGCCGAAAGAGGACATATGGGAGCCGATGCATCTGTTCAAGTCATGTTTAAGGGGAAGATCGACCGAGCTGAAACCCCCGAAGAAAAAGCCAAGATTATTAAGGCAGCAACTGCAAAAATGACAAGGCTGGTTGAAAGACAGGGACTGGTGGCACATGAAGAAATTATCGATCCGCGCCAGACGAGAGCCTTAATCATAAAAGCCCTGAAAGCACAAAGGAATCTGGAAAATTATTGGCCGGAGAGAAAACACGAAAATATCAACATGTAGAAGCATTTAATTGATAGGAGGCATATCATGGAGCGGGAAAATATGCTCGAAATGTTAAAAGATATTGAACAGCAGAGAAGTTTATACCAAATGGGCGGCGGGCCTAAAGCAATTGAGAAACAGCATAAAAGGGGCAAACTAACAGCCCGGGAAAGAGTAAATCTGTTATTTGACCCCGGTACTTTTCAGGAACTAAATTTATGGGCAACGCCATTTAGGACAGGCTTTGATGATACAGATGCAAAGTTTTCTCCCAGCGATGCTATCGTCACCGGCTATGGAAAAGTAAACGGCCGTACAGTAATGGCTTACGCCCATGATTTT
>JAAYCK010000103.1 GCA_012729835.1 Syntrophomonadaceae bacterium | reverse complement strand
CTGGAATGAACCCCGTTATCCTTCCATGAAGGGTATCATGGCTGCTAAGAAAAAGCCGGTTGCCACTGTTGCTGGCAAGGCTGTTGCCAATGTGACCAATATCGTTGAATTCGCACTGCCCGCAGCCAAACAGGCTGGTGTTAAGATCGAGGACGATCCCGATGTAGCAGCTACCAAACTGGCTGACTGGATGAAGAACACCGTAAAGGTCGAAATTAAATAAGTGCAAATCTTGATTTGCTGAAATAAAGGAGGGTAATTGATGGCTGGAACATGGGTATTTGTAGAACAGAGAGATGGCAACATCCGTAAAGTTACTTTCGAAATGCTTTCCCAGGCCAAAAAATATGGTGATGAGGTTTGCGCAGTAGTATTTGGCAAGAGCGTTAAGGGCATGGCTCCCGAATTTGCAAAATATGGCGCAGACAAAGTTATAGTAGCAGAAGCTGACGTATTCGCTGATTACAACACTGGTGCTTATGTAGCTCAGATGGTTGCTATGATCAACGAAATGAAGCCTAATGCTGTACTGTTTGCTCACAGCTTCAACGGCCGTGACTTTGCTTCCCGTCTGGCTCAGAAGCTGGAAGCCGGTCTGGCAACCGATGCTATCGGTGCTGAAATCAGTGCTGGCAAAGGCGTATTTACCAGAGCAATCTATGCCGGTAAAGCCCTGGCCAAGGTGGAAATCACCACCAGCCCGGTACTGGCTACCATTCGTCCTGGTGTATTCGAGGTTGCGGAAGGCGCTGCCGCTGGCGCAGTAGTTGATGCTGCTGTTGCTGCCACCGCTGCAGATGTATACCAGACTGTTAAAGAATTCAAAGCTACCGTATCTGCTCGTCCAGAACTGACTGAAGCTGCAGTAGTAGTTTCCGGCGGTCGCGGATGTAAAGGTCCCGATGGCATCAAGATCGTTGAGCAGCTCGCTGATATGCTCGGCGCTGGTGTTGGCGGATCTCGTGCAGCCATTGACTCTGGCTGGCTGGGACATGAGCTGCAGGTTGGCCAGACCGGTAAGGTCGTCAACCCGAATCTGTATGTAGCATGCGGTATTTCCGGAGCCATCCAGCATCTGGCTGGTATGTCCTCTTCCAAGTTTATTGCTGCTGTCAATACTGATACTGAAGCTCCCATATTCAATGTATCTGACTTCGGCGTAGTAGGCGACCTGTTCAAAGTATTGCCCATTCTGATGACCGAACTTAAGAAGTAGTTTTTTTCCTCCGCGGGGGGGATGGGTGTTGTCGGATATACCTTCGGGGTATATCCGGCAGAAATCACCTGGTTGTGGTTGTAAGGAGGGAATTTTGTAAATGATTTTTGGATTTGAACCGTTAGAAGGCGGCTACGAAGTTCCAATGCGCGTTGTTGGTGCCAACGTTCCCGGCGAGATGCTGATTTACCTCATCATGTTTATCCCCATAGGGTTATTCCTCTATGGATTTTGGAAGCGACTTGAGGTTTGGCTGCTGGCTAAGGGCGAGATTCACCGCAATGACAAAATTGGTACCCGTTTGGTCTCCTGGTTATGGTATTCCTTTGCTCAGGCAAAGGTTATCAGAAAGCCCCTGGCAGGCTGGATGCATTTCTTCCTGTTTTGGGGTTTTGCATTGCTGTTCATGGCAGCTGGAGCTGATGCAGCACACTTCTGGATTGGATGGCCCCATCTGGAAGGCAATATCTATATCGGAATGTCCTGGATAGTTGATGTTTTCGGAATGCTGGCCCTGATCGGTATTGTCGTATTGGCCTTTATCCGATATATCCAGAAGCCGGATCGTCTCAATGACACCAACTCAGCCGATGGCTGGATGATTCTTTTGATTTTTGTCATCCTGCTCACCGGTTATTTTATTGAGGGTTTGAGAATTGCTGCTCAGATCGACCTGGCTACTACCATTGAAGCTATCGCCTATGAGCAGGCAGCATCTCCCTTTGGCTGGATGTTTGCCACGATGTTTGCCGGAGTCTCATTAGATAATGCGTTAATGTGGCATCGTATCCTGTGGTGGTTCCACATGGCAATAGCCTTCACCTGGATCGCTTTAATTCCTTTCACCAAGCTGTGGCATATCTTTGCCAGCATGCTGAACTATGCGTTCCGTGACCTGGAACCCTCAGCCTGCCGCATGGTGGAAAACATTGAAGAAGCCACTACCTTTGGTGTAGAGAATATCGAAGAATTTGGTTGGAAGGATCTGCTGGATCTGGACGCCTGCATCCGCTGCGGCCGTTGTCAGGAGAATTGCCCGGCTTATAACACCGGCAAGCACCTGAACCCCAAAGTAACTTTGATCCAGGCTATGAAACAGCATTTGGATGCCAAAGCACCTTATCTTCTTGAAATGAAGGCTGCCGGCATAGATCCCAATGCTGAAGAAGTTGCCATGACTGTAGAAGAAGCTGCTGAAGAGGTCAATCCCATGGAGCAGAGCCTGCTCTATGACGTAGTAACTGCTGATGTTATCTGGGATTGCACCAACTGCCGCGCTTGTATGGAACATTGCCCGATGTTTATCGAGCATATCCCGAAGATAGTAGAAATGCGCCGCAATCTGGTCATGTGGCAGGGCGATATGCCTGGTGAAGCACAGGCAGCCTTTACCAACATGGAACGCAACTACAATCCCTGGGGCGTAGGTTGGGCTTCTCGCGCTGCATGGCTCGAGGAGAGAGGCGTCAGAGAAATGGTCAACTTGTTGCCGGAAGATGGCAAAGAGTTCGAATACTTGCTCTATGCCGGATGCGCAGTATCATTCGATGACCGCTACAAGAAGGTCGGCGAATCTCTGGTCAAACTGTTGAATCAAGCTGGGGTAAGCTTTGGTTACCTGGGCACCGAGGAGTTCTGCTGCGGCGACTCTGCCCGCCGTCTGGGCAATGAGTACCTGTATCAGACCTTGGTCAGCCAGAACCTGGAATCTTTCAACAACTACGGCGTAAAGAAAATCATCGTGGTATGTCCGCATGGTTATAATGCGCTGAAGAACGAATATCCTCAAATGGGTGGAAACTTTGAGGTTTACCACTACACCGAAATCCTGGCTAAACTGGTAGCCGAGGGCAAACTGAAACCCAAGAAAGGTTTGGGAGCCAAGATAACTTATCATGATTCCTGCTTCTTGGGTCGGCACAATGGAGTTTATGATCAGCCCCGTGCTATATTGAAGGATGCCGGCTGCAATCTCGTCGAGATTGAAAAGGGCAAGAACTTTGGCTTCTGCTGCGGCGCTGGCGGTGGCAGAATGTGGTTGGAAGAGCATGCTGTTGAAGGCTACAAGCGTATCAACGACACTCGCACCGATCAATTGCTGGTTCCCGAGCCGGAAATGATCGTAACCAATTGTCCGTTCTGTTTGACCATGATCTCCGATGGCGTCAAAGGCGCCGAGAAGGAAGAGCAGACCAAGGTCTTCGACGTAGCCGAAGTACTTTGGAAGACTATGGAATAAGCTATACACTTATAAACAGCCATACCTGATATCAGGTATGGCTGTTTTTTTTATCAATATGTTTTATTAATACAATGTTAATTTAAGCGGCATTTTTATAGCCTATTTTTCGAGAAAAATGTGAAATATCTGAATGCAAATCCGCATTAAAAAATGCTTTGCTTGCAGGAAATAACAAGAATATATCGAACATAAAGAGCATAGGGACAGCCTATTTTCTCAATAGGAAGCTGATGTGCGAAACTGAATAATCTGAATGCAATATCGCATTGTATCAGTTATCCTCAAAAGTAGATATCAAAATCATTTTATAGGGGGTATTGTAATGTCGAGAGAAGTTGTTATCGTTGCAGCATGTCGGACACCAGTAGGTAGCTTCAATGGGACCCTGAAGGATACGCCAGTAGTCGAACTGGGTGCCGTCGTAATGGCCGAAGCCGTTAAACGGGCAAGGGTTAATGCGGAGCAACTGGATGAAGTCATCTTTGGCTGCGTGCTCCAGGCTGCCCAGGGCCAGAATGTAGCTCGCCAATCCATGATCAAAGCGGGTATACCACAGGAAGTGACGGCGTTCACTATCAATAAGGTGTGCGGTTCCGGATTGAAAGCTGTAAGCCTGGCAGCGCAGGCCATAAAAGCTGGAGATGCTGACATCGTTCTGGCTGGTGGTATGGAGAGCATGAGTATGGCTCCTTATGCACTGGAAAAGGCTCGCTCCGGCTACCGGATGGGACCGGGTACCCTGGTTGACTGCATGATCAAAGATGGTCTTTGGGAAGCCTTCAACAACTATCACATGGGTATCACTGCAGAAAACGTCAACGAGCAATATGGCATTACCCGGGAAGAACAGGATGCCTTTGGCCTGAGGAGTCAGGAAAGAGCTCTGGCCGCCATAGCTGCAGGAAAATTCAAAGATGAAATAGTACCCGTAGTCATCAAGGGCAAAAAGGGCGATATTGTATTCGATACCGACGAATACCCCAAAGCCAGCACTGCTGAAAAGATGGCTGGTCTCAAACCTGCTTTCAAAAAAGATGGCAGTGTGACTGCCGCCAATGCCTCAGGGATCAATGACGGCGCCGCCGCCTTTGTTGTTATGAGTAAGGAAAAGGCTGATGAACTGGGTATTAAGCCCCTGGCCAAAATCGTCAGTTACGCATCCGGCGGTGTAGATCCCAAGATTATGGGTGTCGGCCCGGTACCCGCTAGCAAAAAAGCCCTGGCTAAAGCTGGTTTGACCGTAGACGACCTGGATCTGATCGAAGCTAATGAAGCCTTCGCCGCACAGTCCATTGCCGTAGCCCGCGATATGGGCTGGGCTGACAAGATGGACAAGGTCAACGTCAATGGCGGCGCTATCGCCATCGGGCATCCGGTCGGAGCTTCCGGCGGACGCATCCTCTGCACATTGCTCTTTGAGATGCAGAAGAGACAGTCCAAATATGGTCTGGCCACCCTCTGCATCGGTGGAGGTATGGGCACAGCCCTGATCGTAGAACGTATGTAGGTGAAGAATTAATTGACACAGGCGATTGTGTCGCACGCAGATATACTGGATAAACGCTGATGAAAAAGATTTTACGAAAAAAATCTGTTGAAAGACATCAATCTTCTTATTGATAGATCTGCGAAAGTGATAATTGATCTGCGTTATTTGCGTCTAATTCAAATATTTAAGGGGGGTATTATAATGCCACATAATACATATCTTTATCAAACTCGTGATATTAAGTTCCAGATGAAAGAATGGCTCGACCTGGAAAAGCTACTGTCTCTGGATGCCTATAAAGACTACTACGGACCCGACGATCTCGATGCTTTCATGGACGTCAACTTTAAGATTTGTCGCGACGTTATCTGCCCGGCAAATAAAGAAGCCGATGATCCTGGTTTCCAGTTCGTTGGCGGCAATGAGCATGCAGTTAAAAGCCCTGATGTATATAAGAGCGTTTATGCCACTGTCATGGAAGCCGGTCTGGGACCTCAGTTTGGTGATCGTGAATCCGAAGGACGTATTCCGCTGGCTTGGTATGCACCCATCCTGGAAATGCAGGTTGCAGCGTCTCCGGCCATGGTCATGCTGTGGTGTCTTACCCAGGGTGCTTCTACAGTTATTCAATATAATGCCGATCAGAAGTTTAAGGATCTCTACCTGCCCAAGATGTATGCCGGCGAATGGGGCGGCTCCATGTGCCTGACCGAACCCGGCGCAGGCTCGGAAGTGGGCGCAGTTGCTACTAAGTGCTTCCCCACCGATACCCCTGGTCTTTACAAAATCAAAGGACAGAAGTGCTTTATTACTACGGGCGACAGTGACTGCGTGGAAAACATCATTCACCTGGTACTGGCCAAGACCCCGGATGGCAAAGCAGGCACAGCCGGTATCAATTGCCTGATGGTTCCCAAGTTCTGGGTCGATGATGATGGCAACATAACCAAGTGGAATGACGTAACCACCGTGGGCATCGAGCACAAGCTGGGTATCCACGGTTCGGCCACCTGCACCCTGGCCTTTGGTGAAAATAACGATTGCTATGGTTGGATGATCGGCGACGGTCCGGTTGATGGAAGAGGCAAGGGTATGGCCCAAATGTTCCAGATGATGAACGAAGAGCGCATTAACACTGGCATCTTCTCCCTGGGCACTTTTGGAGCAGCTTACTACGCAGCTTTGGAATATGCCAAAGTTCGTGTTCAGAGCCCGCACGCCTCTAATCCCAAGGGCCCCAGCGTTCGGATCATAGAGCACGAGGATGTCCGCCGCATGCTTATGCTCCAGAAATCCATGATGGAAGCCTGCCGCGCCATGATTTACACCTCTTATTACTATATTGATATGGCTAAGGAAGCAGCCACTGAAGAAGAGAGAGAAGAAGCTGAGGACTTCTTCATGATCCAGAACCCGTTATGCAAAGCCTATACCTCGGATATGTCCTGGCAGATGTGCGCAGAAGCCATCCAGGTACATGGCGGCTATGGCTTCATGGAAGAGTATGCTCCGGCATCTCTCGCTCGTGATTGCAAGATATACTCATTATGGGAAGGCACTAACTTCATCCAGTCACAGGATTTCACCGGCCGCAAGTTCACCATGAAGAAAGGCGAACCCTTCGCCAAGTGGCTGGGTCAGATCGCAGATTACATTACCAATGAGAAGACAGCAGATTTTGCTGCAGAATTTGATTTAATGGCCGAAGCCTTTGCCGCCTTCAGGGAAATCGTCGATATGACCAATGGCTGGAGGGGAGAACAACAAAGGTTGGTCCAGCTGTTCGCCACCCGGACCATGCATGCCGGTGCTATGATCCTCGGCGGCAAGCTCATCCTTTCTCAGGGCGTGCTGGCAGCCAAGAAACTAGCTGAACTGGGTGAGGGTCATTTCGATGCCAACTTCTATAAGAGCAAGATGGCCACTGCTAAGTTCTTTGTAATGAATGTGGTACCGAACATCTTCGGTATCCTCAAGGCCATGAAACTGGCTGATACCAGCAGTATCGATCTGGCTGAGGAATGCTACATGTAGGCTAAAAGAAGGTTTCTACACAACAGGGGCTGTTTTTAAGGGCAGCCCCTTTTTTATGGAAAATAACAGAATATCTCGTGAAATAATTATCTCAGGACGGGGCTGGGTTTATTTATCAACCTTCCGTTGTGAATGGGCTTGTATTTTTTGCGAAAACATAAACAAAATGCAGGGAAAATGCAATTTAGCTAGAACAATATATTACAATATAGAAACACTAATATAAAAGAAATCTTGAACAGGAGTGTTAGATGTGCGCTTGGCCATTTATCCCGGGAGTTTTGACCCAGTAACTAATGGACATATTGATATCCTGGAGAAGACCAGCAAGCTGTTCGATAAAATTATCATTGCGGTTGTGCATAACGTCGGGAAAAAGGCGCTTTTTTCCTTAAACGACAGGGTCAACCTTATAAAAGAAAGTACCAGCCATATTCCAAATATAGAAGTAGAATCGTTCAGCGGACTTTTAGTAGATTATGTAAAACAAAAAGGTGCCATTGCTATTATCAGAGGGCTCAGAACGGTTGCAGACTTCGAGTATGAAATGCACATTGCTCAGATCAACCGCAAGATGCTACCAGAAGTGGAGAGCATTTTTGTTTTGGCCGACAGTCGTTATTTCTTCGTTAGTTCAAGTATAATAAAAGAGGTCGCTCTACTCGGTGGAGACGTATCCGAGTTGGTACCGGAGTCAGTAAAAGTTGGTCTAACAGAGAAAAGGCAGCTTCGTTTGGAATAGAGTATTTAATTTAAATTATGGATGAAATACTTCGTATTTCTATTGTGCGAGTATTGGTTAAGAATAATATGTTAATACTAAATACTGAAATTAAGAAAAAATGCACCCATATAGGGTGCATACCTTAATTAAAAATTAAGAATTAAAAATTGTTTACGTTTCAAAAACGGCGGAGGATTAAATATTTATATCCTCCGCCATATTTCGTAATAGCCTTACAATATAGTTACATTTACCCGTTTTACCCCCCAGCTCAGCGCCTGCTGATGACTGGGGAAAAAGAGATCGATATGATATCCTTTTATAGCGTTGCCCTGATCGGCAGCTATTCCTTCCCCATAACCTTCGATATACAGTTTGGAATTCATGGGGATAACACTGGGATCTACCGCTACTACTCCGTATTGCAAGGGCTGCCCATTGTAAGCGGGTAGACCGCCATAAGGATAGTTGCATTTGTCACAGCCGCAATAAGCGGTCGCTATTACAGAGAAGCCGCCGCTGCGTGAAACGCTGTTGCCCGTTACGGGGGTGGCACTTGATAGCCCCAGAGCTTTACGAGTCTGAGGACCTACCGTACCTGTAGTGCTGATACCATTATTCCGTTGGAACTTGATAACCGCGGAATATGTTTTTGATCCGAAGATACCATCGGCATCTCCGCACCAATAGCCCCAATTGTTTAGAGTCTGCTGCAGTTTTATTACATTATCACCGCGTGATCCCCAATAGAGGGTAGAGTCTGCGGCAACAGCCTGTCCGGCATTACAAGCCAGTAGGGCACAACAAAAAAGCGCTATGAAGAATACTGTGATGCGTTTTGACATAAAAGACCCCTTTCTTCTATTCTCGTTCTCCTTTCATTAGGACCGTCATAATAACAACATGATTACTATAATGATAGCCATTATTATTAAGGCGGGACAAACTAGGAGAATCCGCGGAATTTATCATAGGTCGAGCTGAGGAGAATATACTTGGTAAGAAGTTATGGATGATGTAAAGATAGTTGCTATTTCAACAGCAAACCATATTAAGGGTGTGGAATAGAGTCAATATTGTAGGGGCGGATTCCATATCCGCCCGTGCCCATCCTAGATTGTAATAGGGCGGATATAGAATCCGCCCCTTCAGACTTGTTTATGGTTTATTCTTCAATCAACTTCAGACCCTTGACACAACGTTGCGCCAGCTCCTGATACAATTGGGTCCCCAATTGATTGTACATCACATAATTATCGTCCAGGTCTTTTACCACCCGGGCAGGGTTGCCTATAGCCAGTTTGCGGCTGGGGACGGTCTGATTGGGCGGCAATACGCTGCCCGCACCCAGGAGTGATTCACTGTGCAATTCGCAGCCATTTGATACTATGGAACCCATACCGACCGTTACATTATGCTGGATCAGACAGGGACCGTGGACAATGGCTGAATGTCCTATTAGAACGTTTTCTTCCAGTAAAGCAATAGTCTCAGGCTCTGCATGGATTACAGCATTTTCCTGAATATTGGAACCTGAACCGACTACGATCTTGCCGTAATCAGCACGGATTACGGCACCTGCTCCAACAAAACATCGTTCACCCAGATGCACATCACCTATCACTGCCGCCTGCGGGTGGATGAAACAATGCTGACCAATCAGCGGCCTTTTCCCCTCGAATTCGTAAATTGCCATAAAAACTCCCCCCTAAGGATATTATTCTATCATATTATCTATAATCGAATAGGCTAATTCACCATGATTCCTCCCTAGCCAGCAAAAGCCCGGGAATTATTTTATCTCACCTTTTGATTTTGCGATAAATGAGGGTATAATTATTAATACACCTAATTGAATGGTTGAAAGGCCGATCATTATGTGGAGTAATAGGACGCTTGAATGGGGTATCAGAAAATGAAAAAGCCTTAGAAAACAATTATCTAAGGCTCAACCAGTTAGATCGCTCTTTGAACTTTACCTGACCGTAAGCAACGGGTGCAAACATTCATTTTCTTTGGCGTTCCATTAAAGATCACCTTAACCTGCTGGACATTGGGTTTCCACTGGCGGTTGGTTCTTATATGGGAGTGACTATATTTTTTGCCAAAGCCAACACCTTTGCCGCAAACTTCACATTTGGCCATACTTTAGCCCCCTTCCAATAAAGTGCACTTAAACATTATAACCAAATGAGCAGCAAAGGGCAAGAAGAAGGAATAAATATTGGACTGTAGAATTAAATAGTTCATAGAGATTATAAGAAGTGAACATGGTCACAGTAAATGAATATGGATGGCTGTGGTCTTTGCTAAAAAGACTGTTTCTAATATATCTTACATAGAGGATAGGAGGTAATAGGATGTATACCATCAAAACAACCGAACTAGGTGAAATAACTGTTGAAAAAGCAGTGGTGGAAACTATAGCTGGTCTGGCTGCGGTGGATTGCTATGGTCTGGTGGGCATGGTGGCTCAGGATATTACTTCAGGTATTACAAGTATTTTGGGTATGGAATCGATCCGCAAGGGTGTTTCAGTAAGTAGGAGCTCAGACGGATTAGTTGTTGACGTTTATGTTATCGTGGGTTATGGTCTCAAGATAAAGGAAGTTGCCTACAATGTTATGCAAAAAGTTACCTATGTTTTGAATAACAATGCTGGTCTGGAAGTGGCGCACGTCAATGTTAACGTCAAGGGGGTAAAGGTACTTGGAGACAAATAGAGGAGGACTGAACGTTGGCTTTGCTTGTTATTGATGGCAATGATCTGGTCAGAAGTCTGAAGGCCGGGTGTATCAACCTTGAACACCAGCGCGACGCCGTTGACCTTTTAAATGTGTTTCCGGTACCGGACGGGGATACGGGTACCAATATGTATCTGACCCTGCTATCAGCGGTTAAGGAAGGCGAAAAGAATATTAATGAACCCGTAGGCAAAGTGGCAAAAGCAATATCACGAGGTTCGCTGATGGGAGCACGCGGCAATTCCGGTGTTATACTATCCCAGATTTTTAGAGGTTTTGCCAGGGTTCTGGAGGGTAAGGAAAAAGCCGATGCCATGGATCTGGCCTTGGCCTTAAAAGCAGGTTCTCAAACTGCTTACGATGCAGTAATGAAACCGGTGGAAGGAACTATCCTAACTGTAGTCCGCGAAGTATCGGCAACATGCGAGGCAGAAGCCCAAAAGGGCAGCGATGTTATCGGTATACTGGTGGCTGGCATAGCAACCGGTAATGCTACATTGGCTAAGACACCGTCGATGCTCCCAATTCTTAAGGAAGCCGGGGTAGTTGATTCTGGCGGACAGGGTTTCATGTATTTCCTGGAGGGACTGCTGCAGGGTCTGGCTCAGGAAAAGGAGATAGAACTTGGTGAATACCGTGAAAAGCTGGCTCAGCCGGGTAAAAAGGCTTTAGCTCAGGGAGACCAACCCATCAGCCTGGAATATCAATACTGCAACGAGGTACTGATAAAAGGCTCCGGACTCAAGGTGGACGACATCAGGGATCATCTGGGGCCGTTGGGTGATTCCATGCTGGTGGTCGGGGACGAAGAAATCGTTAAGGTACATATACACTCTAATCATCCCGGCAAGGTTTTGGAAACTTGCCTGCAGTTTGGACAACTGAGTGACATCAAGATAAATAATATGTTGGAAGAGGTCCATGAACATATCAACAACTGGAAAGGGATAGGAGAGACTGACCTGGCAGCGGTGAAGGAACCCGAACGGAAGCAGACTGGACTAGTAGCTGTAGCGGCTGGCGACGGCATTATTGCGGTTCTCAAAAGTCTGGGAGTAGATGAGGTAGTAGAAGGCGGGCAGACCATGAATCCCAGCACGGAAGATTTGCTGAATGCCTGCAATCTGGTGAATGCTGATGCGGTGATTATATTACCCAATAATGGCAATGTCATTATGAGTGCACAGCAGGTGGTAGGGTTGTCGGAAAAGAAAGTCCGGGTAGTGCCTTCAAGGTCAGTGATGCAGGCGATCAGTGCACTTATAACTTATGACTCCCAAGGGGATGCTGACCAGATGGCTGATGAAATGACGGAAATTGCTCAATCTGTCGCGTATGGCGAGGTTACCTACGCGATACGCGATTCCAATTTGAATGGGCTGGAAATAAAAGAAGGCGATACTATTGGCCTTGTTAATGATCAGATAGTACTCACGGCTGCCGACCCGGCTGATGCGGTAGTGCGTTTGCTGGAGCCAATGGTTGCAGATTCTGGACTCTTGATTACTCTTTTCTATGGGGAAGGTATAAGTGAGGCGGAGGCAGGTAGCCTGGCGGAGAAAATATCAGCCAAGTATGAGTCTTCTGAAGTCGAGACCCATTATGGCGGGCAGCCCCTATATAGTTATCTGTTATCAGTGGAATAGAGGCCCAAAATTCATTACAGGACAGCACTGCCTAATCGGGGCAGTGCTGAGGGAGAGGGTCATGGAAGCGCTGGAGAAGGATATCCAGTATCTAAAGGGAGTAGGGCCCAGAAGAAGCAGTCAGCTCAGGCGTCTGGGCATTGCAAGCGTTTTCGATCTATTATGGCATGTGCCCCGGGCTTATTTTAACCGGGGCAATTTGCATGATATAGGCAAATTACAGGATGCAGAGATCGCTAATATCCGTGGTACAGTACTAGGTACAGAATCCCGGCGCAGCCGGAGGGGCATGGCCCTTTTTAAGGCTTTGATCCAGAATGACACCGGGATGATCGCGGCAGTATGGTTCAATCAGCCCCATCTGGACGGCAAGATAAAAGTAGGACAGGAAGTATTTATTACTGGCAAAGTCAAGGCTTCATATGGGACGTTTGATATCCATGTCAGCGAATATGAAATATTGGAGGGGGAGGATCTGGATTACAAGGTTCTCCCGCTCTATCCTCTTACTGAAGGAATCAACCAGAAGTATTTGCGTAAACTGGTTCTTGGGGCACTAGAGGAATACCTATTCTCCTATCCCGAGATCCTCGATACTGAAACCAGAGAACAATATGGATTATGCCCAATCCAAGCCGCCTTTCGCTCTATCCATTTCCCCGAGGACGGACCGTCCTATCTCAACGCACGCAAGCGTCTGGCCTTTGAAGAATTATACCTGTTTCAGGTCAGTCTGCGCCAGGATAAGAAACAGAATTTAACAACGAGCTCCGGTATAGTTCATCGTGGCAAAGGCACCCTGACTTCTCAGGTGGAAGATGATCTGCCATTCAAACTTACCTTGGCGCAACGCCAGGCTCTACAGGAGATATTTGAAGACATGGAAGCTGAGCGACCAATGAATCGCCTGTTGCAGGGTGATGTAGGGTCAGGTAAAACCGTAGTTGCCGCTCTGGCTATGGCAAGGTCAGTATCCTGCGGTTATCAGGCAGCATTCATGGCTCCGACAGAGATTCTCGCTGAACAACACCTTCAAGCCTTACGCCGCTTTTACCGAAACACCCAGGTTGTTATTGCATCGCTCAGCGGAGCAACGACAGCCGCCGAACGACGAGGCATTATGGAGGGGCTCAGGAATGGCGGGGTTGATATTCTAGTCGGTACTCATGCCCTAATTGGCGACGAGGTGGAATTCAAATCCTTAGGTTTGGTGATCATCGATGAGCAGCATCGTTTTGGAGTGAGACAACGAGCCTTGCTGGGCGCCAAAGGAAAGATGCCGGATGTTCTGGTAATGAGCGCTACTCCAATACCCAGGACCCTGGCCCTTACCGCTTATGGCGATTTAAGCCTTTCGGTAATTGACCAATTGCCGCCAGGGCGTAAACCGGTGAAGACTGTACACCTCAAGACCAACGAAAGGATGCGGGCCTATCGGTTTATTGGGCAAGAGGCCGGCAAGGGCTCCCAGGCCTATGTTGTGTGCCCATTGGTTGAAGAATCAGAGAAACAGGATCTGCAGGCAGCAGTAAGCCTTTATCAGGAGCTCAGACAAGAAATACTGCCTGAACTGGCCATAGGGCTGATCCACGGGCGGATGAAATCTGCCGAAAAGGATTACATCATGGGGCAGTTTAAATCAGGAGAAATAAAGCTGCTAGTTTCTACCACGGTTATCGAGGTAGGGGTAGACGTACCTAACGCATCTATCATGGTGATTGAACACGCAGAACGTTTTGGCCTCTCTCAACTTCATCAATTGCGGGGACGAGTAGGCAGAGGCAGTCAGCAATCCTACTGCCTGCTCATTGCAGAACCAAGGACTGAAGAAGCCTGGGCGCGCATTCGGGCTATGGAACGAACCAATGACGGATTTCAACTAGCACAAGAAGATATGAGGATCAGGGGACCAGGAGATTTTTGGGGGGTGCGGCAGCACGGGCTGCAATTATTAAAAGTAGCGGATTTATTGAGAGATCAGAGGATCATTGAAATGGCTCACCATCTCGCCAATTCTCAAAGCATGGATGATTGGCGAGGTTTCAAAGCATACATCGACCAAAAATTTAAAAAGTCTGCGGAAATAGCCAATAATTAAGATAATAATTTATTTTTTATTTGCTCAAATTGAATATTGGTCTAATTAATTCAAATAATATTAATAAAAATACTTGGGACGAGTTCCGAGTATTTTTATTTTTTATGGAGGTGGGAATATTGGCAAATAGAGCGGAAGAGATCATTAAACATTTAAAATATGAACTAAGTCAGGAAATGGGATTACAGCCTAGATCAGATCAACTAGAAAGGGAGAAAAATTATAAAAAGTGATGAAAATACTTCTAGCATATAAGTTGTTGCCAGGGACAGAATAAGACTACATTCAACAAAGGAGGTGAAGATAGATGGCAAACAGCAAGATGTTGGTTCCCGAAGCCAAAGCTCACATGGACCAGTTCAAGATGGAGTCTGCACAGGAAGTAGGCGTTATGCTGAAACAGGGTTACAATGGTGACCTGACTGCAAAACAGGCTGGCAGCATCGGCGGACAGATGGTTAAGAAGATGATTCAGGCTTACGAACAAGGTAATGTTCGTTAAATGAAATCAAAACTATAATCATACTAACCTAAACAAGCGGATTAAATATATATCCGCTTGTTTTCATTTGAAATCCGATTAAGTTGGATAGGCACCCGAGAATTATATTCCATCGCCTGAAGTTGATAACAGCTATATAGCTGGGAATGATGGGCATAATGAAACCAGGACATTATATTTAAGTGTCCAAAAGGAGATGACAGGTTGAAAAAGAAACTATTGGTCGTAAGCCTAGCCCTGGCACTCACAGTAGTATTTGCTCATGCAGCTGCTGCAACAGGTGCCGGGGGCGGGTGTGAGTGTCCCAATCGAGTTTCCGGCCCCGATTTGAATCAGACGCCGATTGCAGGGAAACTGAATTTGAGTGACAATCAGGTTCAACAGTTGAAAGAAATCAACCTGAACACCTACCAGGCCGCCAAGCCCATCAAGATTAAGCTGTTAGACACCAGGTTTGAACTCAGGCAATTGCAGATTGATGGAAAAGACCGGGCTGCTATTGAAGCGAAATCCAAGGAAATAAAAGATTTGAAGGACCAGCTTCATAAACTGCGTGAACAGAAAAAGCAGAAGGTCCAGTCAATCTTAACGCCTGAACAGCTGGCCAAGCTTAAAATGATAAAGGGCTCAGGCCACCATAGCGGTTGGGATAAACAGGGTAGTCAAAACCCTCAGTAATTTGACCGCATATTAAAAAAGGAGACCGAGTAAATCGGTCTCCTTTTTATTAAAAAAATGTATTAAGTGGCATATAGCTCTAACTGCTCGCGGGAGATGCCGGGGAAAAGGGACTGAGCTACGCCCATGGCAATGATACGGGAGGTGTTTTCAATAATATCATCCACCTCCTTGGGAGTGACGGCCAGACTGCCGCCAAAAAAGGATAAAACGTCCTGCACTGCGTTAAGGGATTTTATTTCGTCATAGATGGCACTGGTGTTGGAGCAGAATTGCTTTACTGCCTGGGCGGCGATGATCGCAGCATTGACAATAGTCGGACAGCCGATGGCGATCACTGGTACTCCCAGATCTTCCTGCCTTATGGCCTGCCTTTCGTTACCGATGCCGGCTCCAGGCTGTATCCCGGTATTACACATCTGGATACTGGTGCCGATACGCTCTACATTTTGTGCTGCCAGGGAATCGACTACCACTAGTAAGGCAGGCTTTACCTTCTCCACGATACCTTTTACTACCTCAAAAGTCTCCAACCCGGTAATACCCAGTACACCAGGAGCAATTCCGCAAATGGGACGCATTCCCTGAACCAGTGCATCTGGTGCATACTGATGATAATGTCGGGTAATCGGGCTATATTCAATAAACTTTGGGCCCAGCGCGTCAGGTGTTGCTCGCCAGTTGCCAAGCCCGACTAATAATACCGTACTATCGGCGGGCAAGCTGTTTCCGATAAGAAGGGGCATGCTTTTTACCATGGCCTTGATTATTTCATCCTTTACATATGGGTCATTGATTCTTAATGGCGGGGATTCAATCGTGATGTAACTCCCGATAGGACGGCCCATTTTTTGGGCGCCGTTTTGATCTTTGATGGTTATCGTCGTTACCTTGATGTTTTCCATCTTTTCAACCTGTTCTTCGACTCCTTGAATCTCCTGGTTAGTAGTCCCGCGAATCAGATCCCTGGCTTCTACTGCCATGTCGACATTAAGGTTGAATGCTTGAATGATATCCTGCATAATTTAACCTCCTCTTTTGGAATATTATTGGGCCATTGGTTAGGATTTATGCTATGGCAATAATATAAAAAGCTATAAACAGCAAGCAAAGCTTCGAGAAAATGTTGTTTTCTATGCATAGTCTTTCAAACAACAATATAACGATAATAAAATGGCGACTCTTAATGAGTCGCCATTTTGGGGAGAGGAGAATTTTGTAAAGTTGTTGGGGAGGGTTTGTTCACCAGAATATTTTATCTGGCATTAAGTATCATTGCCAGGGACTGCAGATTATATACCTAATTGGAAATAATTTTTTGCACTTTTGCATGCTCCTGGCCATATATATGGGAAGGGTTAAAGAAGAAAGTAGTGAAAGGCGCGCGCTAAGGGAATATATTGTAGCGCGTCTTCTTTGTGATAAAATAAATTTGACCATAAAAAAAGGTAAATTACATTTTTCGGTGAAATTAAAGGAGTAGGACATGCGAGTTATTGGCGGCAAAGCCCGCGGTAAAAGATTGAAGGCCCCGAGAGGTAAAAATACCCGGCCTATCACCGCCATGATCAAGGAAGCCCTTTTTAATGTAATTGGACCGGACGTGGCAGGCAGCAGATGGCTGGATCTTTTTGCCGGCAGTGGAGCAGTAGGAATCGAAGCCCTAAGCCGGGGAGCCTGCCAGGCAGTATTTATAGATGCTGATAAGATTGCTGCTGAGATAATACGTGATAATCTCATGAATTGCGGGCTTGAGCGGGAAGCTGAGGTATACCGCAATGATGTATTCAGAGCCACTCGGCTTCTGGAAAAGAGAAGTAAACATTTTGATTATATATACATTGATCCGCCGTTTACCAATGAAGATATTTTTATTCCTGTATTAAAAGATCTAGCCGCCTCCCAATTGTTGGACGAGGATGGCACCTTGATTATTAGGACCCCTCGCAGGTTTAAGGTGCCGGTGAAGATATCAGGTATGGTCTGCAACAGGTCCGATAATTATGGGGAATCTACCCTACACTACTATAGCTATTTTGAGGAGGGCAGTGCCAATGATGGAAGTGTTCAGGATTCTGGACGATATTGAGTTTATGCTGAAAGAAAGCAAGAAGGTGCCGTTATCCAATGGTAAAATCGTAATAGACAGTCACCGCTTGTTGGAAGAGATCGACCGTTTAAAAGCCAGATTGCCCGGTGATCTTGAAACTGCCCGCCTTATTATTCTCGACAAGGAGCGTATTGTTCACGAGGCATGTAATGAGGCGGAAACCTATGTCGAACGTTCACGTGACCACGCTGCCAGACTGGTAGATAATAATGAAATTACCAAGAATGCTATGCAGATGGGCGAAGAGATTGTAGCCAGGGCCGAAGAGGTTGCCCGTGAGATCCGTCGCGACGCCGATGAGTATGCTGACGGCGTTTTGAGCCATATGGAAATAGTACTGAAGAAAGGCTTGGAAGTAATAACCCAGGGCAAAGAAGATCTCAGGCAATCCCCAACTCGCGACGATTATTAATGCTTGGCTGGGACCAAATTGATCATAACCAGTAAGACCAGGATGGAAAGACCCAGCAGAAGGCATGTTAAGGAAAAGCCCCAGGCGTCGAATGAATATAGCGCATGACCGAGGGCAGGGCCCATTGAGGGAACTGTCTGGGGTTCATACAAGAAATGGTAGGCAATAAAGGTTATAGGAAGGGCCAGAGCAATTTGGACCAGGCGGGCCAGCACATAGAATGAGGGCCTGACCGGCGTGTCGGCTAAAAAGCCAGTTACCTGAGCTATAATCGAAAAACCACTAAAAGCCAATACACCTGTTACTGCCAGCATTCTGCAGAGTAGGTCGCCATGAGGAGCCAGACAGAGAGCCTTGGTGGCCAGGCTAATTTCGAACATGCCCATACTGATGCCAAAGGAAATGGTTGAAGGAATATGCCACAGAATTAGGGCTTGGGTTAATCCAGCGCTCAGACCGTCAATAATGCCCCAGACTAAAAGCATCCTGGTAAGAACTGAAAATAGCACCACAAAGCCTGCAATAGCGATGATATTGTTCAGGCTATTTTTTATGGCCGTGGTAAAGAATTGACCGATACTTGCGGAACCGGCTGCTTCAGGCGCATAGGCATCTCTTAGACGGTGTTCCCGAAGTGTGGCGGGCGGCTTGAATCTCAGCATGAACCCCAGCAGTAAGTTGGAGAGATAATGACCGATGGCCAGAGTGTATCCCAGAAGAGGAGAGCCGAACAAGCCAACGCCTACCGCCCCAATAATAAATAATGGGCTGGAATTGTTGGTGAATGCGGCTAAGCGTTCGGTCTCATCAGCTGTTAGCAAACCGTCATGATAGAGACGCCGGCTAAGTATGGCTCCCACCGGAAAACCCGAAGTAAATCCCATCACCACAACCAGTGATGCGCATCCTGGTAACTTGAATAGGGGGCGCATAATCGGTTCCAATATGCTTCCTAAAATCCTGGTTGCACCGGATGAAGACAACATCTCGGCAACAATGAAAAAGGGGAACAGTGCTGGCAACAGAACAGTATACCACAGGATAAAACCGTCACGAGCGGCGGCGAGGCTTGTCTGCGGATTAGTGACCATGAAAAGGCCTAGTAAAACTGGTATAATTATTAAAAAGAATTGTCGGTTGATCATCCGCATGACTCCTATCCTGCCATTATGTACAATATATGAAATAACAGCAGGGTTATAGAATAAGAAACCAATAGATCGGGGGTTAATGATGAAGGAACACAAGCGAGTGGCACTTGCACTGGGAGCAGGCAGCGCCAGGGGGCTCTCGCACATCGGGGTTCTCCAGGTGCTGGAAGAAAACCGGGTTCCCGTCGACCTCATCGTGGGCAGTAGCATGGGTGCCCTGGTAGGGGGTGCCTATGCCTGCGGCAGCAATATGAACATGCTGGGTAAATTGGTATATTCCATGGATAACCGAATCTTTTTTGATATAGGAATTCCCCGCATGGGATTTGTCGGCGGCAAGAGGGTCACCTCTCTCATTCAGCTGCTTACCAAGAATCGCACCTTTGATCAAACGGACATACCCCTGGTGGTGATGGCGACCGACCTGGTAAGTGGCCGGGGGGTGGCCATTGATGAGGGTTCCATATCAGAAGCGGTTAGGGCCAGCATTTCTATCCCCGGCGTTTTTAAACCTGTAAACAAGGATAGTATGATATTAGTGGATGGAGCCGTCAGCCACCGACTGCCGGTGGAAGAGGCTCGCGGTAGGGGATGTGACCTGGTCATAGCGGTAGATGTTAGTTGCGGTAGTGAGAGACGGGTAGCTATCAATAATACAATAGATGTCTTCATGACTGCCCTCGATATCATGATCCGAGATAACTTCCAATTGACTCCAGATAAAGGAGATATACTGATCCAGCCTGCTGTAGGTAGCTATGCTTCCAGCGATTTTGAAAACTCCCGTAAGATCATTGATCTTGGACGCGAGGCCGCCCTGGCTAAAATAGATGAGATACTGGAAAAAATTGCACAGTAGACTTAAGATGTGCAGCAACTGGAACCAGGAACGGGGTGCGAATAGACGCAGATTTATATGATTAACGCAGAAGGGGTTGCGGATTTTTTGCTCCAGAAGGCACGAAGGCATAGGAACCGTCCCCGTGCCTTCCCGTGCCTTCCAAGGATTTTTTTAATTAGCCACAGATTAACACAGATGAACACAGATTATTTAATTAATGCATTAATGCATAGTTTCGCAGTTAACTGGTTTTACGCAGAAATCCCAGGGTGTCATTGCGAGCGCAGCGAAGCAATCTTTAAGCCACACAAGCCCCGGGGAAGATTGCCGCGTCCCCGGCACTCAATAAAATAGTTCAGCCTATTAAAGTAATGCGTAATAGGTAGCCGTTTATATTTGGATTCTCTGAGTGCCGGGTCCTCGCAAAGACACCTTTGATTGTTCGCATACTATGAATTGCCATAGTATATAAAATCTGTGTTCATCTGTGTTGCCGAAGGCATCTGTGTCCATCTGCGTTAAATTCGTTTCCCTTCCCGGGATTATGTCGCATCATATGTCAGATGTAACTGTTCTTATTGGTGACATAGTGTAATCCAGGGAGCCTTTGCGCATATCTGGGTTGCTATAAAGCAAAGAATACATATCAGTGGCCAGCCGATCTAGATTGGCCATTTGTGATAATACCGGATCCGGCGATTCCTCGCATAATTTTTTCATATCGCTGGCCCGGTTGACAATGGTCAGCCGTGAATTAATTTTCATAACTTGCAGGATTTTTTGGCCTTTTGCCGAAAAACCTAAGAGGTGTAAATACTGAGGGCCCGAGCGGTCGAAAAGTTGCATTTGATCTTTAGTCAATGAGAACAGTATATACAACATACTGCGGCTGATTCTGGTCATATTATAGCGTTTCGATTTGATCTGAGTAAGTAACTGGTATAGGGTGCCTGAATGGTTGGCAGCCTCTTTGATACGGTATTCCAGACCATCGTTTACCTCGTATATGGACCTTAGCTGGTCAGTTGACATGGAACGGATCATCATAATTATCGATCTTTCCAAGGACTCTAAGCCGGAGGATTTCCGGCCATTAGCCAGTTCTCGATCGATAATATCAATACTGCCGGGTGGCAGACTGGAGCGTAAGGAATCAAGGTCGGCATTATGGATCAGAGCCTGGCGGATTGCGGTCGCGCTAGGCAAACAAGATACCTCGGTATCGTGGTATGGTGAACCCTGTCGTTTTATGGCTATTGGATGGAAAGGAATATTCTCTTCCTGCATGACCCTTAGATATTCGATTGCCAGTATGTTATTGGGACCTAACAGCGCTCCATGCAAATCATGGTTCGAAGGGGATTGCATATCTTGCAGGGCACGGGAGCGGGCCAGGGGGAAACTGAGCCCGTTGGATAGATTTCTTTTTAGTGAGGTTTTAAATTCGTCCGGTTCGTGGGACAATATCTCAGCAATCCCTTGTAAAGTAGGCAGATGGTTGTTTTCGCAGCCGAAGGCCAGGTGAGTGACTACTCCAGTCCTTTGCAGCAGTTGCATTGCACCTCGGGCAAAGTAATAAGCACTGCGGACAGCAAAACAGAAGGGGAGTTCGATAACCAGGTCGGCACCCGACGCTAAGGCCATTTCTGCCCGAGCCCATTTATTGAAGAGGGCAGCTTCGCCGCGTTGGGTGAAATTGCCGCTCATTACACAGACGACGGCGTCAAACTTCTCGGCTTGACAGGCCATATCAAAAAGATATTTATGTCCGTTGTGGAAGGGATTGTATTCACTTACCACCCCTAATACAGCCATGGCAGCGGCTCCTTTATATGTAAAGTTGCTACTATAAATCTTATCACTTATTTACTATAGTTTGTGCTAAAATTAACTAAGTTAATTATTGCACGTAAACGAGAGATGCCAGGGAGGTGACGGCTTCTAGATAGATTGGCAATATTTTAATCAGTTCTTAATGGAAACCGGCGACGAGTTTTCATTACGCTAAAAGAGTTGACCCAGGGAAAAAATACTTACTAAGATTAGGAGGTACAAAGATGAGTTTATTGGAAGAAATCAGAGCAAAAGCCGCTACAAAATGTCCGGCAGTTGTTCTACCCGAGGGAACGGAAGAGAGAACCCTTAAGGCTATCAAGGGTATCGTGGCTGGCAAGTTAGCCCGCCCTATCCTGTTGGGGGATGTTGCAGCAGTTAAGGATATGGCAGCCAAGGTTGGAGCTGACCTGACCGGTGCCGAAATCGTTGACCCGGTCAAGGCCCCTTATTTCGATGACTATGTACAGGCATTCTATGAGATGCGCAAGGCCAAGGGTGTTGATCTGGACAAAGCCAAAAAGACTATGTTGGATCCCTTGTTCTTCGCTTCCATGATGGTCAAGATGGGTCAGGCCGATGGTGAAGTGGCCGGAGCTGAAAACACCACCGGCAATGTATTACGCCCCGCTCTGCAGATCATCAAGACTGCCCCTGGCATCCCCGCCGTATCAGGCGCCTTTATCATGATCGTTCCCAATTGCGAATATGGCGATGCCGGCACCTTCGTATTTGCCGACTGCGCTGTAACCATCGATCCCAGTGCGGAAGAGCTGGCTGCCTTCGCTAAGGCTTCAGTTATCACTGCACAGGAACTCTGCGGCATGAAGGACCCGAAGGTCGGCATGCTTTCCTTCTCCACCAAGGGCAGTGCCAGCCACGCCGATGTAGACAAGGTAGTGGAAGCCACCAGGATCGCCAAGGAAAAATATCCCGAGATCAAGGTCGATGGAGAACTGCAATTCGACGCAGCTATCGTTCCTAGCGTAGGCGCATCCAAGGCACCTGGCAGCGATATCGCCGGCAAAGCCAATGTCCTGATCTTCCCGGACATCAATGCCGGTAACATAGGGTACAAGCTGGTTCAGCGTACCGCTAAAGCCGAAGCTATCGGACCGCTGCTTCAGGGACTTGCCAAACCGGTCAATGACCTGTCCCGCGGCTGCAGTGTAACCGACGTAGAAAACGTGGTGGCGATCGTCGCGGTAAGAGCATAAGGCAGGAGGGGTGATACCTCGGCCTTAATATAACTTTTCACAATTTTGAGGAGGTATGTTTTTAATGAAGGTTCTATGTGTAAACGCTGGCAGTTCATCTATCAAGTATCAGGTAGTGGACATGACCGACGAATCAGTTCTGGCATCAGGTCTGGTTGACCGGGTAGGCATTCCCGGAACCACGCTGGAACACAAACCCGCAGGCAAGGACAAGGTCCTCATCAAGAAAGACCTGCCTGACCACACTGCCGGCATCCAGTTAGTGCTTGACGTTCTGATAAACGAAGAATACGGCATAATGAAGAGCATGGATGAAATCGGAGCCGTTGGCCATCGTGTAGTTCATGGCGGTGAAGATTTTGCTGCTTCCGTAGTAATCGATGACCATGTCAAGAAAGTAATAAAGGACTGCTTCGACATCGCTCCGCTGCACAACCCGCCCAACTTAATGGGTATTGAAGCCTGCCAGGCTCTTATGCCTAATGTAAAGCACGTAGCTGTATTTGATACCGCTTTCCATCAGACCATGGACCCCGCTAACTTCTTATATGCTCTGCCTTACGAAGTATATGAGAAATTCCGGGTCAGAAGATATGGCTTCCACGGCACATCTCATTTCTATGTATCCCATCGGGCTGCTGAAATGCTGGGCAAACCTTATGAGCAGTGCAAGATCATCACTCTGCACCTGGGCAACGGCGCCAGCATGGCCGCTATCAAGGACGGCAAAGTGGTTGACACCACCATGGGCTTCACCCCGCTGGAAGGTCTGGTCATGGGCACCCGCTCCGGTGACATCGACCCCGCTATCGTTTTCTTCCTCATGGAGAAACTGGGCCTGAACACCACTGAAGCCAACAACTACTTCAACAAGAAAGCCGGTATGCTGGGACTTTCCGGCGTATCTAACGATCTCAGAGACATCATCGAGGCAGCCGATTCCAACAATGAAAGAGCTAAGATAGCTCTTGAAGTATACTATAATAGAATCAAGGGTTACATTGGCAACTACATTGCTAAACTGAATGGTTGCGATTGTATCGTATTCACCGCTGGTGTGGGTGAAAACGCTATTGAAACCCGCGAAAACATCTGCAAAGACCTGGATTATCTGGGCATCAAGATGGATGCCGCCAAGAACAATGTTCGCGGCAAGGAAGTGGATGCATCTGCTGATGATTCAAGGGTCAAAATCTTCATTATTCCGACCAACGAAGAACTGGTTATCGCTCGCGATACCTATAGTCTTACCAAATAGTAATTAATAAACAAAACGGCGGGACAAAACGTTCCGCCGTTTTATTTTTAAGGCCATGTTTCGTTTGTGGAAGCATGGCCTTTTTGTCGTGCGCATTAACAAACGGGATTTGGCACCAACAAATGGCAATAGGCATAACTTAAGATGGGATAACAAAACAACTGGTAATCCCATTACTTGTCATTGGATTTGTTGGAGGGGCTTAAATGATCATAAATTTTGTCATAGGGCACTCTGTTTACAGAAATGTTATGCAGGAAATGAGCGAATCCGTTCGTTATTATATCTCCAACAGCATTGTCAGTACCAATACGCTCAGTAATGCGGTTAATGTTCATTTTTTTACTCCTGGATCTAAATATCGGACATTTGTAGACTTCGATAAAGGTATCAAGGTTTTTTTGCCTCACGGTATTTCAGATAAAGGCTATCGAAGCGGAGAAACATTGAAGGATTTATTAAGGGAGCATTCCTGTAATCCGTAAAAACGGTCTTTGAAAAAAGAGACACCTGTCTCTACAATGAAATTGTGCTAGATCCCGCAAAGAAAGGCACAAATCAAAGTAGAGGAGGCGTCCCTATATGAAAAGTACACAAAATGAGAAGATTTCGCAAATCAAAACTTGGATCCTGGTGGTAGGAATCGATGTAGCCAAAGAGATCCACTATGCAAGAGCCTTTGATTACAGGGGGATTGAGCTAGCCAAGCTGCTGAAATTCAGCAACACAGCAGAAGGTTTTCAGAGACTGGAGCAGTGGATGCAGGACATATGTCGGCAGCACAACAAGGCGGATATTATCGTCGGCTTCGAACCCACTGGACATTACTGGTTTACGCTAGGAGATCACCTCAAGAAGCAGGGTCATAGACTTGCGATAGTCAACCCGTTTCATGTCAAACGAACCAAAGAACTGGACGATAACAGTCCAACCAAAAACGACAGAAAAGATCCCAAGACCATAGCCATGCTGGTGAAAGACGGACGTTACCGTGAAGTTTACATACCAGAAGACTTGTATCAGGAACTGCGTGAGGCAGTAGCCGAACGCGACCGCTTGGTGCAGCGGATGACCTCCATCAACAACCAGGTGGACAGATGGCTGGATATACACTTTCCAGAATACCAAACCATCTTCAGCGATTGGCAGGGCAAAGCAGCATTATTGACATTGCGGCACTTTCCGACACCGGAAAAGATCGTATCAGCTGGCCCTGAAAAGATAGAGGCAATCTGGAAAGCATCCATGAAACGTAGTGCAGGTCTTAAGAAAGCACAGGGACTGGTTACAGTAGCCAAGGAAAGCATAGGCAGAAAAACCGGCCTGGTAGCAGCAGAAGCCAGTCTGCAGAATCTACTTACTGAACACAAGCTATACAGAGAGCAATATGAACAACTGGAACAGCTCATGATGGATCTATTGAAGCAGGTTCCCAACGCGGAAAAACTGCTGGACATTAAAGGAGTTGGTCTGATAACAGCAGCTGCCTTTGTAGGAGAAGTGGGCAATATCAGCCGTTTCCAAGATCCGCGTCAGATCCAAAAGCTAGCGGGATTCAATCTTGTGGAGAACAGCTCCGGCAAGCATAATGGCAAGACCAGAATCAGCCGCCGGGGACGAAGACGATTGAGGCATGGGTTATTCATGGCCATGATCACGATCCTCGCCACCAATCAAGAATTCCGCATGCTGCATCAGAAGAATTTGACCAGAGAAAAGAATCCGTTAACCAAAATGCAATCGATAATAGCACTCTGCGGCAAGCTGATCCGCGTGTTCTACGGTCTCTTAAGAAACGGCACCGATTACAGTGCGGATAAGATGCTGAGTGACATTGAACTAGGAATGAGAACAGCAGCCTAGCCAGATTACTCATTAAAGGTTCAGAGTTACTACGCCGCCGCAGCTCACCGAACCAGCGACTTGAAAACATCGAACCATTGGAAACGAAGAGCCGGGATAGT
>JAAYCK010000102.1 GCA_012729835.1 Syntrophomonadaceae bacterium | reverse complement strand
TTTTAGCAACCATCATAATTTGACCATTACGACTGTGCTAATATGGTAATAACTGTATTGCTATTTGCGGTAGATAGATTTGGTTACCCTTTTTAAAGCGTTATTTTTGAATTATGCAAAAGTCTCAAATAGTAAGCTTGCCATCTTTACTATTGATTTAAGGTTAAATAGCTAGATTCTACTCTTTTTCGATATAGGTATTTGTTCAACAGCTATATCTAGTATAATAATATTGTCGAAAAATGTCTGCCCTGACTGCTGGCAGACAGAAGGGAATGATAAACATGAAACATCGACGTATGGGTACAGTGATAGGCACAATCATGCTACTGCTCGTATTTATATTGGCGTCCAGCACCCAGGTTGATGCTGCCGGTAATACCGAAAAGCCCGCCTTCAGTGATGTACCAGGTGGAGAGACTGCTTCCGTGTACATTAACTACATGGCGCAGCGGGGACTGATCAGCGGCTTTCCCGATGGGACCTTTCAACCCAGCGGAACAGTCACCCGGGCCCAAATGGCACAAATGCTGGTCAAGAGCAATACAATAAATGTTAAACCTGGGGTTATTGTGCAGTTTAATGATGTAAAACCGGAGCATTGGGCCTATAGGACGTTAAGCTCAGCCGTACAGTCTGGTTTTATCGTAGGCTATCCTGACGGTACCTTTAGACCTGAAGCTCCAGCTACCAGAGCAGAAGTTGCCTCCATGCTCCTGCGCCTTACCTCT
The DNA here is from genome assembly GCA_012729835.1 of Syntrophomonadaceae bacterium. Taxonomy (GTDB): domain Bacteria; phylum Bacillota; class Syntrophomonadia; order Syntrophomonadales; family Syntrophomonadaceae; genus Syntrophomonas_A. The sequence goes on along the minus strand of JAAYCK010000102.1, from coordinate 7,110 downwards.
GCTCCTATGACTGGTGTAACCCCCCCATTCGGTATACATGATATTGGAGGCCATTGGGCTCTTTCACAGTGTGCAGCTGTTCTTGACGCCGAGATTATGAGCCTGGATGCCGAGGGCATGTTTGCACCGGATAAACCGGCAACCAGGTCTGATGCAGTCCGGGGTCTGGCCCTAATGTTAACCTTAAATCCTGACCAAAACCGTGTAAGTCTTACCGGTACTCTGGTGCCAAAAGGCCAGGTACAGATCCAAAGGGCGAATGGCTCCATTATTGATGTAACTTCTGCTAGCCCTTGCAGTCAGGGAGATACTATAGTTACCGGTTCCAACGGTACGGCTGAACTTAATTTTCCCGACGGCTCAGGGCTTAAGATTAAAGAAAATACCCGATTGGTCATCAAAGAGGCCCAGGGATGTACATACATCACACACAATGGCAAGCCCGGAACCAAGGTCGACATGTTGGCAATTGAATTACCCCAGGGCGAGATTCTCGGCGCCCTGGCCAGCACTTACCATAACAGTACAAATAGTGATACGGAACAAGAAAAAGCCACAGTCAGTATGATACAGAGCAAACACCGTCTGCTGGCATCTCTTAACCAGTCCTCAGTTATGGCGGCAGGAACTAAAAATGCAGAAGTACCTTGGTACCAGAACGCATCCCAGAAAAAAGTGCGGGTAAAAGTGGACATGCCCTGGGGTGTTGCGGCCATACGAGGAACCTTCTGGCAAAACCTGGTTAATGCAAATGGTTCGGGTTCAACTAATGTCTTGATCGGTGAATGTGCAGTAACTGCCGGTGGTCAGAGTGTAACGCTCTCACCAGGACAAAGCACGGGCAGTATTGGGTTCGGCAATCCGCCTTCTCCTCCGGTTCCCATGTCACAACAGATGCAGCAAATGTGGAACGTAAATTATAGCTGGTTCCAGCAGACAATTAATAATATACAAGGCGCCTCTCCGTTACAATCCGGGCCACCGGCACCACCATCAAGTACACCAACTAATCCAATACTTGATACTATCCACCAGACTATGCCTCAATTCGGCACCCCACAACCAGCTGTCAGCTCAAGCAGTGGCGACGGTAGCAGCGGTGGTTCATATGCTCCGGCCTATATTGCGGTTAGCAGCACCAACCCGGTTAACGGAGCACAGGGGGTAGCAGCAGACCAAGCAATTAGTGTTACTTTTGACCGTTCAGTTAGTGCCGGCACCGGCTATGAAGGTATAACCTTGAGCACAGCTTTAGCAGCGGTTGGTACTACAGTATCCTTAAACTCCAACGTGTTGACGGTTACTCCTAATCAACCCCTATCCTGCAATGAAACATATACTCTTACCATTCCTGCAGCGGCGGTAAAGGATAGTAATGAAAATACACTGCAAACAGCGTTTACCTTAAACTTCACTACCGGCAGCGCGTCTCCCCCTCCCCAGGGTACAACGCTGGGTATACTTGCCCTGACCAGAGTAAGCGTCAACAATGCAGGCCAGCAAACAACAAGCTCCAACATAGCCCACAGTGACTCTCCCTGGCTCAGCACAGATGGGCGTTACGTAGTTTTCCACTCTTATGCCAATAATCTGGTTTTAGGAGATACAAATGCATCTGACGATATTTTTGTAAAAGATACTGTTTCAGGTACAGTAACCAGAGTTAATGTTACCACTGACGGGGTCCAATCAAACGGTTCCCCGTGTGATATGCCTCGAATTACACCGGATGGACGTTATGTGGTCTTCCGCTGCGGCGGTCCCACCAACTTGGCTACAGGGAACCCGGCTGATGATACCAACGGCAAATGGGATATTCTCGTTCATGACCGGGATATTGGGGGAGATAATGTTTTTGATGAAGCAGGAGGAATAAAAACTATCCGTGTAAGTGTTAACAATGCCGGGGAAGAAAGCCATCCGGCTAATCTTGGCAACAGTGATCCTTCCATAAGTGACAACGGACGTTTTATATGTTTCTCCTCTGATGCCCCCGATCTAGTTGCCGGAGATACCAACGGAAAAACCGATATTTTTGTCCATGACCGGGATACAGATGCAGATGGACTTTTCGACGAACCTGGTGCCGTCTCTACTGCTCGCGTGAGCGTTTCAAGCGAAGGAACTGAATCCAATGGTGATTGTTACTATCCGGAGATAAGCGGCAATGGGAATTATATCGTTTTTATCTCGGCTGCGGCCAACCTGGTTCCCGGGAAAAGCTCCGGCATCTATCTGCATAATCTTCAAAACGGACAAACCAGTTGGCTGACAGATGGCTATGGACCTAAAATAAATAATGATGGAAACTATATAGCTTTTTACGCTAATGATGTTCAGCAGCCTGACTCTGGAGATACCAATGAATGTTTTGATATCTATTTTTTGAATAGGACAACTAATAATAATATAGAACGTATTACCCGTTCCTATTTAGGCTCGGCAGCCAGCAGTGATTGCTATTTACAAGGTATCAGTCCGGATGGGCGTTTTGTAACCTTTTACTCTGAAGCCAGCAATCTGGTACCAAACGATAACAATCAATGCAACGATGCCTTCATATATGACCGCCAAAACCAGGTCTTAAAGCGGCTTAGTGCTACTCCCTACGGCGAGGGTAACCTCACCAGTTATCAGGTTTCAGCTGTCAATGGTCAATATGTTGGATTTACATCTGAAGCTTCCAATCTGGTAGAGGTTGATTCCAACGAGGAAGACGACATCTTCCTGGTCCACTTTAATCCGGCGGCACCTGTAGAGTTAAGCTCCCCGCCTCAGCCAGGATGGATAAGCATCACCAACAATGCTACCGGTATTGACCAAGTCAAGGTAGATAATATTCCAGCCGGTACTATAGCAAAGGTCTACGATGGCAATGGCAATCTCCTGGGATCGGGAGCAGCTGAGAACCTGGGAGGTGACGGTTATGTGCCGGCACAAATTACAATTACTGGTGGTTTTCCCGCAGTCCTCACTTCTATAGTGGTTAAAAGCACAGAGCTGGACAAAGCCCAAAGCCTAGGTACAGCGTTAGAACTTCCTATGCCAATCATGAATAAAGGTACCGATTATAGCATAGATACAGTTGATGGCACAATAGCCTATAAAGTATCGGCAGCTCAAAAGGTAGCAATGGAAATAGCCACTGGCAAAACCATAAGCTTTATAAAAGCATATACAGCCACTGAAATTGAAACTACCTTTGCCAGCCTGACCGAAGCGGAAGCTACCGGCGGAGTGGCAGTCCCGGCAGGTGACATTGGAGTAGCTGTAGCCAAAGATCCGGGTAACTATGGCTATGCTATAGCGGCCTATAATGAACTTAATCAGGTAGTGGCTTATTATGTAAGCGATACCTGGCAAACTGTATGGTAGGGCTGGAATTAATCCATATCAGGTGATGGCAAATAATAACTTTGATAGGATTTTACCCTTGGCGCAACCTCAGCGGGAACATTTAGAAATACGATCCTGAGCACCTACGTCAATTCTTACCAGAGGAGCGGTAAAGACTTTGCTTTCGATTATCAGTCGAAATAAGCAGAGTCTTTGCTATTTCCAGCAATAAAAAAGGAATATTAACAAAGATTGACGAATATAACATAAACTTGTCAATTATAACTGTTTAAACTAGTAAGCTGAAGAATATTGGTCGGGGGAAAATATAATGTTCTTAAGTTCTGATAATAAGACTGTTAACGACTTACAGATCCATGACCATGCCTGTTTAATATACGAAAATGAGGATGAATGGCAGAGTACAGTTATACCATTTATCGCATTGGGCTTAGAACGGGGTGAGAAATGTGTTTATTTCCTTAATCACAGAAGCAAACAAGTTATTATAGCTTGTCTTAAAAGTGAAGGAATAGATGCTGATCGTTATGAGGCATCAGGTCAATTATTAATTCTAGATCAAGGAATCCTTCCACCTGAAAATAATTCAAGCAGGTTGGAGCAGATATTTGAATTCTATATAAACTTTATTGAGAATTCCATTGCTGACGGCTATCCAGCGGTTCGTTTTACTGGTGAATATATATATACCCGGCTAGGGTGTGAGTATTTGAAAAACCTGGTAGAGGTAACTACGCGCATGAATAGCCAGCTTTTTCCTCATTATCCCTGCACGGCTCTTTGTCAGTATGACCGGTGGAAAACTGAACCCGAGTTGCTGAAATACGCGATCATTAGCCACCCCATCATTATTATGGAAGGTAAAATCTACGAAAATGTCTCCAGTATTATGGATGATCAGTTTATAGAAATAACTAATGACAGGTGGGAAGCTGAACACTGGCTGAGCATTATAAAAAGAGAAAATGAAGAAAGGGAAAAACTCCGGCAATCAGAAGCCAAATATCGCTTGATAGCAGAAAATGCCTATGACTTGACCATACTAATGGATCGGCATACCTTTAACTACAAATACGTAAGTCCGTCACATGAAAGAGTAGTCGGCTACACGGTTGAAGAATTAATGGGGCAATATTGTTTTGAACATATGCATCCTGATGATAAAGCACGTGTAGATAAAATACTTGGAACAGGAATTCAAAACGGCAGCGGCACCGCCACCTACCGGTCACAAAAAAAAGATGGGGAATATGTCTGGTTACAAGCCATAGGCAAAATCATTCATGAAGGAGATTATCAGGGAGATATCTTACTAGTAACTCGGGATGTAACAGAATACAAGTTATCCGAAATGGCCCTGGAAAAATCCGAAGAGAAATACCGCTTAATAGCAGATACAGTGCAAGACATGATTGTGCTGATTGATATCCATACTTTCGAGTTAACTTATGTTAGTCCCGCTAATACCATGATTTTAGGTTTTTCAGAGGAAGATTTTATCGGGCAGGTTTTCTTAAATTTTATCCATCCTGAAGACCGGGACTTTGTTTTGAAGGCTGTAATAGAGGATATTCAAGTAGGCAGTGGACAGGTTCAATACCGGGTCATGAAAAAGGATGGCAGTTTCATCTGGGTAGAGTCCATAGGGAAGTTGTTTGAAAATGCCATTTTAAAACAGGAGTTGCTGGTTACCACCCGCGATATCAGTGAACAAAAACGGGTCATGGAAGCATTAATCGCCAGTGAAGCCCGGTTAAGGAACAGTGAAACAGAACTAAAACAACAACTCGATTACATAAGTTATTTAATCAATAATATGAACGAAATGTTCTTGACTTACGATACAAAGGGCAATATCACTTTTATTAATAGTAATGCCTGTGATTTAGTAGGCGAGGTACTGGGTACGAATGCACTTGAATTAGCCGCTGATTCTCATAAAAACATGGTAGCATTACACATGAATAGTCGCCTGGTAAAGGGTGAATCAGGAACATATGAAACTGTCATAAAAGATAAAAATCATAATGAGGTGCTGATAAGAGTAAAAAGTACTCCAATAATCCACAATGCAGTTAGTCAGGGTGCTATGGTTCTGGCAGAAGATATATCAGAACATCGTAAAATGGAAAAGGAAATGGCCAGACTTGATCAGCTTAATACCATCGGAGAAATGGCAGCCGGAATCGGGCATGAAATAAGAAATCCTATGACTACTGTCAAGGGTTTTCTGCAGATCATGAGTGAAAATTATGATCTAGCTGAATACCGTTCCTATTTTGATATTATGATTGAAGAGCTTGAACGAGCTAATTCCATAGTCAGCGAATTTCTTTCCCTGGCCAAGAACAAACTGGTTGATCTGCGCTTGAACGACTTGAATACAATAATCAAGGCCATATTTCCCCTTTTGCAGGCCGATGCTTTACTAATGGATAAAAGTATTAAGCTGGATTTAAAAGATATACCCGAACTGCTTCTGGACGAAAAGGAAATACGTCAATTGGTGGTCAATCTGGTCAGAAACGGCCTGGAAGCAATGAGTGAGAGAGGCGTAGTATACATCAGTACCTGCTTCGAGGGTGATGAAGTAATTATGTCGGTAACGGATGAGGGAACCGGTATCCCCAGTGAGGTTGTTGATAAATTGGGTACTCCGTTTACTACCACTAAGGATAAAGGAACCGGTTTGGGGTTGGCTATCTGTTACAGTATTGTAGCCCATCATGAAGCCAGTATCCAACCATTCTCCAGTCCATCAGGAACGCAGATGGTAATCAAGTTTAAAGTACCTGTGCAAATGGCATTATTTTAATGCCCATTTATATAGGTTATGTAATAGTTAACCGGCCCTACTCCCGCGAACACATGATTGCCTTTTAGCGCTTAAGGGAAAGGAAACTAAACCACGTAGAGTATAGGTATTTTACCCAGCTTTCTTAATATTGCTTCTCTTAAGAACTTTTCCGCAGGCTCGCGTGCATTATCGCGATAACAATACCTTCCCCGCCCTCTTCCTGTCATAATCGTTTTATCGTAAAGCTCCAGCGCATTGGGCAATGCTTCATTGTTTATTGCCCGGTGCACAAAACTATAGGTCATAAAAATGATTTCAATAAACAGTTCTTTCTTGGTTTTCTTAGAAAGTTCATCAGAGAGTATGTCGATGAGTTCGCTATATTGGGCCATCCAATCATCAACTAATACGACGGGAGCAATCAGAAGCCCTACTCTGTAACCTGCCTCGCACATTTGATTTAGTGCTTTGATCCGATTGGTCAATGATGACGTTCCTAACTCCACTTTTTGAATGACACGCTGAGGATTTACACTCATGCGGATGATTGTTCTGCCCCTATGGTCTAATGCCAGAAGAGATTCCACCTTATCGAACTTTGTTGGAAAGGTAATAAAGCCTTTACTGCTCTTGCCAAACTCTTCAATCGTCCACTCAAGGTTGCCGGTTATGGTGTTTTCTAAAACCAGATCGCTGTTGCTCCCTATTTCAAATGTTAAATCCTTATGTGACGAATCAGCGGTTTTAAGCAATTTGTCGATCATCTGCTCGCGGTTAACAAAAAGCCGCAGATATGAGCATTTATTATAATTGCACACCAGATAACAATATTGTGTATGGCAAAATAAAAGTGCAGCAGATGGCAGCATAAAAATACAGCGGTGAATTGGAAAAACATCGCCAGCATCCGGGAAATCCACTACCCTTTTGTATGAACGCTAACACATGCAAAGGGG
>JAAYCK010000101.1 GCA_012729835.1 Syntrophomonadaceae bacterium | reverse complement strand
TTTTAGCAACCATCATAATTTGACCATTACGACTGTGCTAATATGGTAATAACTGTATTGCTATTTGCGGTAGATAGATTTGGTTACCCTTTTTAAAGCGTTATTTTTGAATTATGCAAAAGTCTCTATTCATAAGGACTACCCCCAAATGGCAAATTATTATATATTTCGGATAATATAGACTCTTTTCCTTCTGACCAAATTCGACATAATTTTCATTAATATCTGCCCATAATGCTGGATTATTGGAATGGACGTATAAAACGACTTATGGTGACATTAGTATGTCACCATACAAAAACCCTCAACTAATGAATGGTGAGGGCTCTGATTACTATTCTATTTTCCTATATATTATTGTGACAAGAAGCAACTTACATGAGCCTGCTTGAAAGACTTAGGCTAGCTGGACCTGGTTACCAGATAGCCACCAGCTACTAAGCGGTTAAAGATGTGACACCAAAAGCATTCGCCAAAAAGTGTACCCCCTTGAAAAAGAATGCACCAAGGGTGTGCACCTGTACGAAAAAGGGGCTTAAAATGGTGCTTTAAGCATCTTTGAACTACCCCAGAAAACACAGAAAGCCCAGCAATACTGGACTTTCTATTGTAAGATTAATTTCTTTTATGGTGCGGCGGGCGGGACTTGAACCCGCACCCCTCGCAGGATACGCCCCTCAAACGTACGTGTCTGCCCATTCCACCACCGCCGCACAAAGGTGGTTTGCCTGCTGTCAGGCTCCCAACGTGTGCTATTATACAATAATCTGCAGGCATCGTCAATGAATCGAGGCTTGCTTGGCGCTAAGCGCGAAGATCATTCTGGTGGCGCTTCATTTATTACTGGCTGTCTTGGTATTCTCCATAGTCTGCTGCGCCGGTTTGAAGAGTTCTATCCGAGTCCAGTCGATCATCTCCATACTGTCGACGTTAAGATTGTTTACCCCTTCGCCAACCAATTTGGCAGCCATCTTTTGAAAGAGGAAGAGGGCCGGCGCATCGTCCACCAGGATGTTCTCCGCGCGTCGCAATAGCTGTATTCTCTCTTCACTGTCGGTATCTTTGCGCCGGATAGCACTCAAAACACTGTCCAGCTGTGGATTGTTGTAGGAATGGTAGTTGCTGATCCCGATGCGCTCGGAATGGTACATGTTATAGAGAAAGGAATCGGCATCAGGGTAGTCAGCCTGCCATCCTATACGAAAGCAGCTCATTTCCATACGTCCGACCTGTTTTCGGTAATAATCCCAATCCATTGGCTGCAACTGTATTCTAACCCCAATCTGCCCGAGTTGATCCGATAGTGCTTCCATTACCGCCTGATTCCCCGGATTGTTATCATAAGCTATAACCAGCGGCCCTAGTCCCTTTCCTTCAGGATACCCCGCCTCCTCCATCAATTGCCGGGCCTTTTCCAGGTCCAGTGAATAACCGCGCATATTGGAGTCGAAGCCATTGATACCGGCTGGGAGCACACCCTTTAAGGGCCGATAAGATCCTCCCAACAGCTTTTCTGTGATAGCTTTTCGGTCAATAGCATAGTTAAGAGCGCGCCGTAATGAATAGTTGTTGTCATACGGCGCCCGGGATATATTGAAGCCCAGATTGTAAGTATATAGCAACGGTTTATAGATGAATCGCTTTTTCAGTACGGGGTCTTGGCGAATAGCCTTGATCTCACCTTCCGGTATCTGGTCCAGATAATCGAGCTTGCCCTGCCGGTAATCAGCCAAAGCCGTGTCAGCGTCATCATAGATCCGGGCACTTAGGGCATACAGACGAGGTTTCTCGCCATGGTAGGTCGCGTTGGGCACCATAATAATCTGTTTATTGTCCTTGTTCTCTTTGATCATAAAGGGACCGGTTCCGGGCACCGCCCCCTTGGCCGGATCGGCTGCGGTATCGTAGACCCAAAACACCGGGTTGGTCAGCATATATAAGAAAGTAGTATTGGGCTGTTCAAAACTGATCTTGATGGTATGGTTATCGATGATCTGAATACCGGAAATGTCTTGAGTGTGGCCTTCAATACGCTCAAATCCCCCGCGGACTGGCAAAAATAGATTGGCCAGGCTGGACCAGTCTTTACCTTGGGCGAAGTTTGCCTCCCAGGAAGCCTTAACATCCGCAGCGGATAGCTTCTTCCCGTTGGAAAAGCGAATACCAGTATCCAGGACCAGGGTCAGGGTCTTCTTGTCCTTGGAATACTTCCATTTGCGGGCCAGTAGGGGTTTGATCTTACCGCTTTTTTCATCATAGCGGACCAAGCCTTCATATGCAGCAGAAGCCAGCAAGATTTCTTCGTGATTACCCACTTCACCAGGCTCCAGCGCAACTATATTACCTACCAAGCCGATATTAAAAGGCCGGGAGGAAAGGCTGGCGGTATAGACCGCCAGACGATGATGATAGATAAAAACACCACTGAGAATCAATATAGCTAGTACCGCTGACAGCAGGCCCAAACGCCTTGGTCTCAACTGCATATGTATGTCCCCCTCCAGGTTAGTCGCTTGAGGACAATATATGAAACAGACGAAGTATTTATTACCCCAGATACAGGTCAAAATGATAGAAAGCGCAGGTGAGCCGGCAGAGGCAGGATATGAAATCAGCGAGCATAAATAGCCCGGTAAGCGCGATAATTAGCCAGAACGTTGCCTACATAGGCACGGGTCTCCGGGAAGGGTATCTTATCCAATGATCCTGGATCGCCGTCCCATTTACCTTCCAATACCCACTGCCGGGTCTTGCCTCGGCCGGCATTGTAGGCGGCCGCTACCAGTGGTGTGCGGTCATCAAATTCATGGCTCAGGTTGGCCAGATACCAGCAGCCAAAACGTATATTGGTCTCGGGGTCGTGCAGCATATCCGGATCAAAATTGGATATGCCCTGCTGCGATGCGATCCATTGGCCGGTTTCGGGCATGATCTGCATTAGTCCCCTAGCCCCCTTGGCCGAACGTGCACTGGTCTCGAATTTGCTCTCGGCCCGCATGACAGCAAAAACCAAATAGGGATCGATGTTGTATTCATAAGCAGCCGAAAACACCAGGTCGCGATTAGGCTGCGGATAAAAGACACTTATCCAGCGCGGGAAGGTGACGATCACGACAACGAAGAGCAGGATCATTATCCATAAAAAACTGGGGAATCGCGATGGTTTTTTCGCCTTCAAATGAAAATCCTCCATTTGGGATTTAATAGACACAGACGGCTAACGCCGTACGCTGACCCTCCGGGCGCAGAGAACGCAGATTTATGAGCTGGGTTCCCAGTAGTTTTCGGGTTGAATATTGATTAAGGTTTAAATCATGTATGGTTTATGCATTTCGCCAATCTCTGGAATGCTAATATCAACAAAAGAATCTTGCGTTAATCATAATAATCTGCGTAAATCTGCGTCTATTAGACTCGTCCTATTCGCTCTCCAATCGACTACTACTATTTATACGACGTTATTCTGTAATATTTCGTTGAAAATTCTGGTGGTAATCTCGATGGTTTCTTCGACTGATCCGGAGTTGTCAATAATTCGATCGGCTCTTGCTGCCTTTTCCTCCAGAGGCATCTGGGAAGCAATACGCCGAAGAGCATATTCCCGGTCAATGGCATCGCGGGCCATCAAGCGGATAATCTGAGTCTCGCTGTCGACCCAAACCACCCATACCTCCCGGCAGAGCTTTTCCATATGGGTCTCATATAGCAGCGGCACTTCCATGAAAACGATAGCATTCGCCTGCTCATCTTCGATGGCTTTTAGATCGGCACGCAGCCTGTCCATCACCCGAGGATGCGTGAAGCTGTTGAGTTTCTTCAGGCTGTCAGGATCATTAAACACGATTGCCCCCAGCTTGACCCGGTTTATGGAATTGTCGGGATTGACTACTTCATTTCCAAAATACTCAACTATATCATGCCAGGCGGGTTGGCCTGGTTCTATTATCTGGTGGGATATCTCATCGGTATCGATGATCCTGGCGCCGAGTTTGGCCAGAGTCCGGGAGACTGTACTCTTGCCGCTGGCGATACCGCCTGTTAGTCCAATGATATACATATCCGGCCACCGCCTTTGTGTTTGTGGGATATTAGAAGAATTCTCTGGCTGCTATTACCAGGAGAATAATGCCGGGAAGCCAGGCGAGCCAGGTTTGCCAGATCTTTTGCGCGGCGTATTTTCCCAGCGTCATCCCCCCGCTAACCAGTATTAATTTTAACACAGCGACCATTATGGCAGTATAAAAAATATCATATCCGGCCATAGCCATTCCTAATCCGGCCCCCAGGGCATCGACCGCCAGGGCAAAGCCAAGAAAAAATGCCTCAGATAAACTTATCTCGCCGGAGCAATCAAAGTCAGCGCTGGAGGGCTCGCGCAGGATTTGGATGATGATACCCAGCGGTTTAATAGAAAAAGCCACCAGGGGCTCCTGTTCATCTCCCTCCATCACCTCCAGCCGGGACCGGCAGGACTGCATCAGGAAGTAGACGGCGATCAGGAAGATAAAGAAAGCGCCGATTTTGCCCGTTAAGGCCGGGGGCAACATGACGGCCAATCCTTTGCCGCATATCATGGAAACACTGACCGCCAAGGCCGAAGCGAAGGCGATCAGTAAAAGTGAAGCCAGGGGGATCTTGATCCTTTTTACTCCATAAGCCAGACCAGCCAGGAATCCATCCATGCTCACAGCCAGAGCAAAAAATAGAACAGCCAGGAACTCCAACTCCGTCACTCCTATCCATTCCAAACACATTTTGAGCTTTATAGCTACTATATGGATAGGGGTTGGGAAGTGTTACTCCTGGCATTTCTCGCAGTAATGGGTGCCCCGGCCGCCTATGCGTCCCTTCTGAATGGTCCCGCCGCAACAGGAACAGGGTTGCTGTTCTTTGCCGTAAACCTTGAGCTGGTGCTGGAAGCCTCCGGACTGGTTATAGCCATCCCGGTAATCCCGGAAGGTAGTACCGCGGGCTGCTATGCTTTTGGCTAGAACCTCCCGTATGGCTTGCCATAGTTTGACCACCTCCTGCCGTGAGAGGGAGTCGGCCGGCCGGTCTGGTCTGATACCGGCGGCAAATAAGGCCTCATCGGCGTAAATATTCCCGATACCAGCTATAAGATTCTGATCCAGCAACAGGTTTTTCACGGCAGTATGACGCCCTTTAAGTACCTGCTCCAGATAGTCCGAAGTAAATTCATCCCCCAGCGGCTCTGGCCCCATGCGGCAGAAGAAGGCCTCGATATCATTCACCAGCCATACTCCGCCAAAGCGACGGGCATCTTGATAAACTAGTTTGCGACCGTTACTCATATGGATGACCAGATGGACGTGTTTATCTGCGGCTTCTTCATTCTTATCCAGCATATAGAAGCGTCCGCTCATCCCCAGGTGAACCACCAGATGATGAAGGCGGGGTAAGACCATGACCAAAAACTTCCCGCGGCGGTATATGTTCTTGATAGCCTTTCCGGCAATAATATCGGGAGGGAAATCCTCCACCCGTATGATATCTGTTCGGCGAAACTCTAAGCGGTCGATCTTAGCCCCGATATTTGAAGCTATACTTCGGCTGATGGTCTCTACTTCCGGCAATTCGGGCACAAACTAAACCTCCTGTTTTGCTTCTTGGGCGGCCAGTTCCTTCTGGTAGGCTTTCCAGCCCGGGCACCATTTGGTATGCCACCTCCAGAATTTAGCCTTAAAACTGTTGGGATTTTTCTCGGCTTCCAGTCGCATCTTGCAATCAGCACATTTCGAAGTCATCGCGATACCCCCCATTCTATAAATCACAGAAAACGCTGTAAGGTTTTACTTAGCGTAGGGGCGGATTCTATATCCTCCCGGTCGGTATCATGCGGACGGATATGGAATCCGCCCCTACAGTACCAGAGATTGGCCTGATAATTTCTTTTTAGAAAAGGGATTCTTAGCCTTACACTATGGTATAAAATCTGTGTCCATCTGTGTTAATCTGTGGCTAATTCTGGTAACCCCCGTAACCCCAGCCTAGAATTCCAGCACCCCTTGTTTGGCTACTTTATGTTCTCGCATATCATACCAATCATCGCCCACCTTGAGCGAAGCCACCAGCGGCACCTTGAGGTCATAGGCATTTTCCATGCACTGACGAACCAGCTCGGCCACCATATCCAGTTCCTCCCGCGGCAGCTCCAGGACCACATCATCATGGACCTGCAGGAGTAATCTGGCCTTTAAGTGTCGCCGTTGCAGCTCTTCATATATCTTTATCATCGCCAGCTTAATGATATCAGCCGAAGTACCCTGTATAGGCGTGTTCAATGCCATACGGCGGGCCAAGGACTGCACCATTTTGTTCTTGGCATTGAGGTCTGGCAGATAGCGCCGACGCCCCAGGATAGTCTCGACATAGCCGTGCTTCTGACCGAAGGCAACGATGTCTTCCATGTACTGCTTAACACCGGGGAACCCGTCCAGGTAATTGTCAATATAGACGCGCGCCTCCTTGCGGCTGACACCAGTGTCGCGGGCCAGGCCAAAGTCGCTGATGCCATAAATAATTCCGAAATTAACCGCCTTGGCCCGTCTCCTCAGTTCCCCGCTGATCTTATCAATGGGCAGATCAAAGATCTCCGCTGCCGTGCGGGTATGGATATCCACATTCTGCCGGAAGCTTTCGATAAGTATCTCGTCGCCGCTGATGTGAGCCAGGGACCTCAGGTCTATCTGCGAATAGTCTGCGGATAATAGGACACGCCCATGATCGGAGGTAAAGGCGCGCCTGATCCTGCGCCCTTCCTCCAGGCGCATAGGAATATTCTGCAGATTGGGCTCGACGCTGGACAAGCGCCCGGTAGCCGTCTGCGCCTGTTTAAAAATGGTATGTACCCGTCCGGTCTGGGGCTGGATCAGCCCCTGCAGCGCGTCCACATAGGTGGATTTTAGCTTGGTTATCTGTCGATAATCCAGAATGAAGGGAATGATCTCATGTTCATCATACAGTTCTTCCAATACCTCGGCTCCGGTACCGTAACCGGTCTTGGTCTTTTTTACCGTCCGGAGGCCCAGTTGCTCAAAGAGAACCTGGCCCAACTGGCGCGGTGAATTGATGTTAAATTCGCCGCCGGCCAGTTCGTATATTCGCGTCTGGTCACGTTCAATTCCCGCTTCCAATTCTTGTCCGATCACTGCCAGGGTAGCGGCATCTACCTGGATGCCAGCAAACTCCATAGCCGCCAATACTCTTGAAAGCGGCATCTCTACCTTTTGCAGCAAAGAACACTGCTGGTCATCCAGACGTTCCAGGATCAGCTTGAAGATCTCATGGATATGGGAAACCAGGATAGGATAACTATCTTTGCTTACTGCCATGTTGAGATAGCGCAGGAACAGAGCCGGAAGTTCATCCCCGTCGAAAGAAGGATCATCTATATAGGCCGCCAAAAGGGTATCGCCCGCCACTCCTTCCAGTCTAATCCCCTGGCGCAGCAGCAGTACCTCTACAAATTTGGCATTATGCAAATACTTGGTGTATTTCTCTGCTTCCAAGACTGGCCTCAACCAACCCAGGCGCTGCTCGACATCTTCCGCCAGCGCCAGGTGGAAGACCTCTGCGCCTTTCGCCAGGTAGATTCCCAGTAGATTCGCCCACATAGGGTGGTGGTAATCTGCCTGGATATAGATGGCCAGGGGTTCGCCCGGGGTCAGCTCGGCTATGAACCTATCAGCTTGATGCCGATCCTGCAGTTCAACCAGGCGGATTTCCGAGGAAGAAGGCTGTTCTGCTCGGGTAGGTGGTATCTGCAGAGCACTGATCAGGCTGTTGAAGCCCAGGCGCCGGTAGGTTTCCAGCAGGCGTTCCCACTCCGGTTCCTTGACCGCAAAGTCGTCCAGCTGATAATCCAGCTCGATATCCCGAACAATAGTGGCCAGGTAACGGCTGGTAAAAGCCAGGTCGCGGTTTTCACTAAGCTTTTCCACCAGTTTTTTTCCGGAGATCTCGTCCAGGTGCTCATATAGATTTTCCAGAATGCCGTATTCCTTGATGAGCTTAACGGCAGTCTTGGCCCCGATGCCTGGAACTCCGGGAATATTATCGGATGCATCACCCATTAAGGCTTTTATCTCAATCATCTTGTCCGGTTCGACTTCCCACTTCTGTTTCACTCCAACCGGATCGTACAGCTCGAGCTGGGTAATTCCTTTTTTAGTCATCAAGACATGAGTCAGGTCGGAAACCAGCTGCAGGCTGTCGCCGTCTCCGGTCAGGATGACTGTAGGCATTTCCGCTTCTTCCGCCATGCGGCTGAGGGTCCCGATCAGATCATCCGCTTCATAACCTGCCAATTCCACATAGTCCACGTTGCGGGCGGTCAGCACTTCCCGCAGCATTGAAAACTGAGGAGTCAGCTCATCCGGGGGCTCCTGCCGGTGCGCCTTATAGTCGCTATATACTTCATTGCGGAAGGTGATGCGCCCCATGTCAAAGGCCACCACGATGTGGGTAGGCTTCTGTTCGGCCACCACTCGATTAAACATAGTCAGGAAACCGTAGACCCCGTTGGTATACAGTCCCTGGCTGTTCTGCAGCAACGGCAGGGCATAGAAAGCCCGGTATAGTAAACTGTTACCGTCTATCAACATCAGTTTGTTTTGTTTTGTCATTAATCCACCCTCAATATCGCAAGCTTTAGCCCATTATATCAATTTGAGGATAATTAAACAAAAAAGGGAGAGCACCATGCTTTCCCTATTGTTGTCGTATTCACTTAAGGATATGGCTTTATGGATTTACGGTTTCAATAAAGTATACGTTGATCGTTACCAGACTAGCCTCTTTTTCCAGCCGAGCCTGTTTGTCAGTTAAGGTCTCTATCTCAGCATTTAATTCATCAAGCTGCCTTAATTCCTGGGCAGAGAGTACTGCTTTGGCCACCAGTTTATTTCTCTGGTCCTGCACCTGATCCATTTGATTCTGGACATCTTGGAATTGTTCGGTCATATCTATGCTGCTCTGGCTCGGTTTAGCGGCCTGACCCAAAGCGGTCAACTGCCCCATAACCTTATCAACATCCTGGGGTGCTACCTTCAGGGTGACCCCCTGAGCAGTCGGACCGGAAAGCGCTTCTACACACCCGTTATTGTTGTAACTATACGGCAGCCCGTTGGCAGCCGCGATCTGAATTACTTGTTTGCGAGTTTCAGTGGCATTCGCCACCGTCAGTCTGACTGCTTCCGCATCCGCAAAACGCGGACCAACTTGTGTGTTGGAAGGAGCATTATTATTATCAATGGCTGGCGCAGCTTCCTTGTCATTGTCAGCGGTTTTGACCTGTTCGGGTTTGCTTATTGTACCAGCAGACTTTTGGACCACCTGCCCACCAGGATTCTTATCAGTAACCACAGTCTTATCATAAGTAAATTCTTTTAGAATCTCATTAATTGCCACCCTGGGTTTACCAGCTTCCTGTCTGTTCTCCTGCCAGGAGGCGATCATTGATCCCAGCGGCAAAACAGTGCTGGCATATACGCCACCGACCAGAGCCACACCGGCAATGGCAGCTGCGATCCAGCTCTGTTTTTTAGGTATCTTGTATTGTTGCGGAGTAAAAATAATCAGATTCTCTGCATCGAGTCTTCGGTGCAAAGATTCAGCGAAGCCCTCCGGCAGTGACGGCAGAGGCATATGATGCAAAAACTCAACCATTCGTTGCATTTCTCCCAGCTGTTCGCGGCAACCGGGACATGCCTTCAGGTGAGCCTGGATCATTTTATTCTCTTTTTCGCTGCACACCTTATCTAAATAGGGTGACAGCAACTCCCTGCACGCTTCGCATCTCATGACTAGTTCCTCCTGATTACTTAGACGAGGCTTCAGGGTATAAGTTCCCGGTCAACCAACTTTTTTCTGAGCATATCCCGGGCCCGGCTAATCCGCGATTTTACCGTACCCAGAGAGCAATCAAGCGTCTGCGCTATCTCTTCATAACTCAGTTCCATAACATCGCGAAGGACAATAGCTGTTTTATGTTCAGGTCTTAGTTCGTCTAAAAGGGTTTGTATGTAATCGGAAAACTCTTTCTGTTCATATAATATGTCGGCGCCGGGAGATTGGTCCGCTATTTCCTTATCTACCTCCTCCCCATCCTGCATGGCCAGCGGCTCATCCAGTGATAGTGGGCTAATTCGTCGCTTTCGTTTTCTCAGCTCATCCAAACATACGTTGGTAGTTATGCGGTAAAGCCAGGTTCCAAAACTGGAGTTTCCTTTAAATAATCTTAGCGACTTGTATGCTTTTAAAAGAGCTTCTTGAGCCATGTCGCTGGCATCTTCTTCGCTGCCCATATATCTGAAGGCTAAAGCGTAAACCTTCCCCTGATACTGGGCTACCAACTCCTCAAAGGCTCGGGTATCTCCAGACAGGCTCTTTTGCAAGAGCTGTTCCTCGCTTTGCATCGGATCACTCCTTTGCCAGGAAGTTCAAAATAATACTATATAACTCATTCAATAGAATAACCCAAAATCCTTTAAATACGAAAGTCCTAGTTATTTCATATAATGCTATCCTTTCCTCTGTTGGCCGGTTACAACCAGGTTGCAGATGTTTTTCGAATAATTGTCTGAATATTCAGTATAGTTTATTTATTCCCAAGTCTCTTAACAGTTGCTGTATTCCCTGTTATAATCCAATCATACACAAAATTATTTAGAGGAGGAATTCTGATGGACATTAAAGGTGCAGTAGCAGTCGTGACCGGTGGCGCATCCGGACTGGGCGCCGCAGCAGTCGAAATGCTGGTAGACAAAGGAGCAAAAGTAATCATTGCCGACATGAACGAAGAAAAGGGTAAGGAATTTGCCGCCAAATTTGGTGACAAAGCAGCATTTGTAAAGTGTAACGTAACGGTTACCGCCGAGAACGAAGCAGTAGTAGCAGCTGCTGTTGAAAAGTTCGGCAAGCTGGATATCCTGGTAAATGCAGCCGGCATCGGCAGCGCTTCTAAGATTATCGGCAAGGACGGCCCCACTCCCCTGGAATGGTTCAAGATGGTTGTAGACATCAACCTGGTTGGCGGATTTGACGTTATGAGACTCGCCGCATGGCAGATGTCCAAGAACACACCCAATGAAAAGGGCGAAAAAGGCTGTTTGATCAATGTTGCATCCGTAGCCGCATTTGAAGGCCAGATGGGCCAGGCTGCCTATGCCGCATCCAAAGGTGGCGTAGTATCCATGACCCTCCCGATCGCTCGCGACCTTTCCAGAGACGGCATCCGCTGCAACACTATCGCTCCTGGTATCTTCGACACCCCGATGATGCAGCTTCTGCCGCAGGCAGCTCGCGATTCCCTGGGTGCACAGGTTCCCTTCCCGAAGCGCATGGGCGATCCCCCGGAATTTGCTCAACTGGTATGCGCTATCGTAGAAAACGCTTATCTGAACGCACAGGCAATCCGTCTCGACGGTGCAATCCGCATGGGCATCAAATAAGTTAGAACTCATTATTAGATAAAGATAGTTATATAACAAGGGGACAATTTACTGCGACCGGTTGGACAAGATCCGACCGGTCGCTTTTACATTCGCCGAAATACTGGAGGATTATTGACATTTGCCTGTGGTCAATTTATAATTAATTCTGCTTGAAAGAGCGAGCCAGAGTGTCGGAATTGGCAGACGAGCGCGACTCAAAATCGTGTGCCGCGAGGCGTGTGGGTTCGAGTCCCACCTCTGGCACCATACGAAAAATAGGGGCTGCAAAGCCCCTTTAGTTTTTTCTGATATTCAGTTTCGATAAATTTACTGCCAATTTTACTGCCGTTTGGTTTTCAAACAACCAATGAAGCCACTCATTCTGATTGGATGAAACGGGAGGCTCCTCGTCCCCAGAGTCTCCCGCCCTGTCGAAACCAGGTACGAAGGCATATCCGACAGATGCTGATAACTTGTAGCACCTGGATCTCAGCCCTTTAATAATTCGCTCATCCTGAGAATAACACCCGACTGTTAACTCGCCATCTAATAAATAGCTCACATTTCTAACCATATATCTCCTAATAAACGAACAAGCCTTCATTACTTTATAAGCAGTCACCATTAAATCGGCTGGTATGAGTGTTTAGCTTCTAAACGCATTCAATACCATATTAAGCAGCCGATTGGTAGAATAATGTGAAATAGCTAACTGAAATGGGCGGAAAATGTTGTATATAAATCGAACTGTATGTATCTAACCATAAATTACCACGATTATTTATTGCTATTTTATATTAGTCCTCTCTTTTCCTGCACCGATATGAGAGGCCTGTGCATATAGAACTACTGATTTTTAAAATAATGAAAAATGAATCGGGGGGACCCGTCAAGTGCCTTTACTATCCCCAGGGAAAAGACTATCCATTGGCGAAACAGGCGTGGTTTATCTAGTAGCTATAATGCTGTTGATGTCCGGATTCCCTTCGATTCGTAATTTATAGCCCTCAGAAATATAAAACTACCACTATGCCCTATTGCACCAGCCAGCCATAATCCTGTCTACAATCCACGATATAGTCAACGAAAACCGTCTGATCCTTGATCTGATAAAGAATTAGATAGCGTTTTTCGACAAACATCTTATGATATTTGTTCAGTGGTATGAATTGAGCATTTAGAAATGGAAAGCGTTCAGGCATAATGGCAAGGGAACGGATAGCGTCTATCAACTCGTTCTTAGTCCGACGGGCGGCAACAGGATTAATCTGTGCGAGAAATCGAATATGACTCGCCAACATTTGACGGGCACGGTCAGAGACCATCACCTTATACTGAGGTTTTTTTTCCATGTTCCACCTCGTCGATTATGCTGTCCAAATAGCTGTCCAACTCATCCGGTGTCACTCCGGAGCGACCAGCCAGACGATCTTCCTCGACGGCCAACAGCTCCTCTCGCAGCTTGAGCATTTTCTCCCGGCGGGTAAACGCTTCAATATCCATTACCACCAGATCGCCCTCGCCGTTTTTGGTAAGATAAACTGGCTCACCAGAGGATTTACATAAAGCCGCAATTTCATTGTAATTCTGTCTGATGCTTGCTGACGGTTTAATCTGCACGGAATTAACTCCTTATAGTAATATTCTAATCATATTATATTCATTTCCTGCTACACGAGCAATCAGTTCTCTCGGAAAATGCTACTTTACTCACTTTAACCAAACAAACTGGTTTGGTTAAGTCAGCGTTAGTCCCGCCGCACCATAAGAAATGATTAAGCCTTTGCTGAGAAAGCAGAGGCTTTTTTATATGTGACTATGAATTTGGCCCGCTTCTAAATTACTGCCCTCCTGGTGCCAGGCACCAGGAGGGGAATTGTTCGTACCATACAATAGCAACCTCGCTTTGATAAGGAGGTTGCTATTGTTTAATAAATGTTCTTTTATTGGATATTTACAATGTAATTACTTGATCAATATTGGCACTGCCCAAAACAGCGTAAAGGTTCGGGAAGCAGCCTATAGCCGCGCCCTTGATCAGTTTGTCGTCAATGCCTCTTTCAATGGTGCACATATCGCAGCCCATCAGAATGGTACCGTATTTTTCGTAGATCTCCTGCAATTTGTCACCGGTACTGCTGCCTTCGGTAAGCAGGAAGGTATTATCGAAAAAGAACATCATTCCTGCTACCTCCACTCCGTGCCTTTCCTCCAGCATCTGGGGAATGATCATTTTGTCCAGTATCCTTTGCGCATTGTTGGTGGAAAAAATGTAAGCCACTCTCATTCTATCCCTCTCCTTTATAATTATTTATTTGACAGCTCTGCTTCTGCCATTGGCAACATTGGTATACCTGCTGTGCATCCGGTTATAAGAAGCAACAAAGTTATTATCAACGCCCCTATCCCTTGCCGGTATATCGGCCTGCCGGTAACTTCCTCCTTCCCGGAAAGCCTGGCGTACCAGCTCGGTCAGTTCGGAAACATATTCCTTAAAAGCCTGGCTTTGGCGCGAACGAGGCCGGGGAAGATCGATATACATATCTTTGATAATCCGTCCTTTGTTGGCCGACATGACGATGACGCGGTCACTTAAATAAACTGATTCATTGACATCATGGGTAACCATCACCACAGTAGTTTGGGCTTCTTCCACCAATGCGGCCAATTCTTCCTGTAAAAGCTCGCGCATTTGAAAATCTATGGCTCCCAGGGGCTCATCCAGGAGCAGTATTTCCGGTCGGCTGGCTAACGCTCTTACCACTGCTACCCTTTGCTGCATACCACCGGAAAGCTGGATGGGGTATTTGTTCTCGCTGCCGTGTAAATGAGATATATCCAGCAACTCCTGTAAACGTTTTTCCCTTTCCCTTTTGTTGAAGTTCTGCACTTTAAGAGAATAAAGAATATTCTCCTGCACCGTCATCCAGGGAAAGAGGGCATAATTCTGAAAGACGAATCCCCGGTCCGGACCTGGGCCCTCCACCTTTTTGCCAGCCAGGTATATCTGACCCGTATCAGCCGACATGAAGCCTCCCAGCATAGTTAAAAGTGTAGTTTTGCCGCACCCGGAAGGCCCCAGCAGTGAAACATACTGCCCCCGTTCCACACTAAAGGACAAGTTCTCCAATACGATGTGAGGAGGTTTCCTCTTCTGGGTAAAGGTTTTTCTTATATCCTTAACTTCCAACAAAGCCATCTTTAAATCTCCATGAAGTCATTTTTCTCTCAAAGGCGACAAAGACTTTATCAATGGCATAACCCACTAATCCTGACATGACCATCAGGGCATAAAGCTGGGCAGTTTCCAGGCGCACCTGGGCCTCTACCATTAGAAAGCCAAAACCGGCACTGGTAGCAATAAACTCGGCACAGATAACCGACATCCACCCGGCTCCCATGGCCAGGCGGCAGCCCGTTAAAATATTGGGCATCGCGCCCGGTACCACAATATCGCGGACAAGGTCTCTTCTGGAAGCACCCATGCTGCGGGCAGCATTATAGTAGTTGGAGTCGATTCCCTCCACGCCGGCAATGGTATTAATGGCCAAAGGGAAGACCGCGCTCATGGCAATCAAAAAAACCGTCGGCCCATCTCCTAATCCAAACCAAATGATGGACAGGGGCACCCAGGCCATAATCGGCACCTGGCGAATGGAATTCATTAAAGGAGCCAGTGACTGCATGGCAGTTGCCGAATAACCCATGAGAAGTCCCAGGGGAACGCCAATGATAAAAGCGTATAAAAAACCGGTAAATACCCTTTTTAAGGTCAACCCCAAATTGAACATGATGACGGGATCACCCCAGGCGGTTATAAACTCCATAGCTGTTTCCGAAAAATAGGGCAGCAGCAAAGTGTTCTGTATTTTATTGGCGGCTAAGTTCCAGATGATCATCAGGATAACCAACACGATCAGGGTATAGAAACTGCCTCGATATTTATCAAAAGCATCCCCCAGGCTTAATCTGGCATTGCCAACATCCGGTATTGTACTCCCATGTCTTTCCATACTTTTACCTCTGCACTGCTGTTTTCTAGTTCTAATTTACCGGCCAGTTCCCTGGTCAGAACCCCGGTACTATTCATTTCTGTCACTGCTTGGTTATAGGCTTTTATAAAAATTGCCAACTCTGGAGTGCCAAGCAGATCTTTATGTACTGCCAGGACGGAAGTAGGATAATCCGCCGGTAAGGCCGTGCGGTAACCTTCTATTTTCAGCGCCCCCAAAATATCCAGAACAACCCCATCCACAGCTTTTCTTTCCAGGGCATAGGGCAGGCCAGCCGGCAGCATAGGCTGCATTTCGATGCTGCTGTCCAGGTTGGACCACACCAGTTCTTTCTGAATCTCCCGGCCGTTCATATAGCCGACTGTTTGCGGCAACTTATCCTGAGTAGTGACCAGTATCAGAGCGTTGTCGACTACCTCACCCAAAACTACATAAGGCTGCCCGCTGGCTACCAGCTTGTCCGCACCGTCCGGACAAAGTACTGCCAGATCAAAATTTCCTGCGGCCAAGGCGAGCTCTGTTTGGCTGCTGCAGCAATCCTGTAATTGCTGGTAGCTCATATTCACAACCTCCAGAGCTCCGCTGTCCCGGCTGGCTAGATAAGTGATCAGCAAACCGGCCGCGTCATCATTGCAGGCCACTCTCAAGCCGCTCATTTCTTTCCCGGAACTCAGCCAGACGGTCAGGGCCAGAATGATTATCGCCGCACCTATAATTCCTTCATACAGCCGGCTTTTGTTTTTCATTGTTCAGCCTTCTGCTTATACTAGGGTTTGTTTTACGCTTCAATATTGTCCACTTCCATAGCTTTGGTTTTCCAGTCCTCATAGCTCATTCCCAGAGGAAATACCGGGTCTACTTCATTTTTGATGAAGGTCTGGAAGTCCTTGGCGCCGCACTTATCCATATAGGTGGTATCAACATAGTCTGCCAGGTTAACATTATTGATGTCGTTCTGCACGCCGTACTTTCTCATAGTGGCCAGTTGGTTTTCCATTTCCTCCATTATTAGATCCCAGGAAATAGTGCGGCCTTCTTCATTGGTCTTTTTCCACATAGTCATTAAGCCTACATCCAGAGGCACACTGTAGTTCTTGGCAAATACTTCAGCAGCTTTATAGGGATGATTATACATATACTGAACCGCCAAGGTATGGGCCAGTAAAACCCGCTCGGCTAATCTGGGGTGAGCTTGGGCAAAATCAGTGTGCATAGCTATCTTGCAGCAGGTACCCTGGAAGCCATTCCGCTCAGTATTCTGGCGTATAACTACCCAGCCGGTGTCCTCGTATTCAGCCATTGATCCCCAGGGATCACAGCAAATATAAGCATCCAGCTTCCCTGCTTTTAGGGCAAAATACTCGTCCTGATCGGACATATTGAAATTCTCATAGAGAGTGATATCAGCGGAAATTCCCAGCTGATCAGCCCATTCCGCCCAATTGATGCTGTTCTCTTCAGGATCAGTGCCGAAAGAGACTCTTTTCCCGACCAAATCTGCTGCGCTTTTGATCTCTTTACTGGCTACCAGGTATTCCGCTCCTCCGGTATGGTTCTGACCAGCTATAAACAATGGTGTTCCTTTCGGAACCGCTCTCAGGGTAGTAGTCCAACCGGCATAACCCACATCCATTTTCCCCGCTGACATGGCTTCCGGTACATTACCGTTGCCGGTCAGGTTTACTTTTAGCCCTAAGGCATCAAAAATGCCGGTATCCTTAGCGATACACGCCGCTGTCATATGATCACAGTTATAATAGCCCATATTGATCGTGTAATTAGCATCTTCGGCACTTAAGGCTTCCAGCTTGTATTCATCGGCCAACTGAGCCGCTAAATCACCCCCGGTCTGCTCAGACTCCTGTGTTTTCTGCCCGCTGCAGCCGGATAAAACCAATATCCCTAACATCAAAACAACCAGCAGAACGTTTAGCTTGCTCTTTTTCATTTTCTCCAACTCCCTCTCTACAGCTTTTTTGGCTTGTCACTTACACTAGCAGCACTTTTCCATACCTTCCCCGAAGAGATTGATCAGATTCCCGTTCTCCCAGCGATATATGGCGTATCCAATATTCACCCCCTTAGAACCCGACACTACTAATTCAATCGGTGCTTTATTATCTATATCCCGCCATTCAATACGATAATTCTCTACCGGAGCAGGAGTAGGTTTGGAAACAATCATTTCCCCATTCTGTTCCCAGATGGCGATCATCTTGTTGGTGTCAGGAGTATCCTGATAGATAACAATTAGATCCTCCTGCCCGTCGTCATTAATGTCATTAACTCCGGTCAGCAGCGGCGTTTTTTCACCATAGGCCGCCAGAAAATGCTTATATAGCCTATGATCTGTGGCCATGGCAACAGGTTCTTCCTCGCCTGGAGCAGTCGCTTCCTTCGGAGCACCTCCGCTGCAGCCAGTAAGAAAAAGAAACAGTAAAAATATGGCTGCACTTTTATTCCTAAGCATTTACCGTTCTCCGTCCCAGTTTCATAAACCATTCCTTGACTACAGGCCGCCAGGCAATAATGCCCATCGCCAGTATAATGACCGAACAAATATACTCCACCCCAACGGGCATCGTCAGAGACAGTTTGTTCGCCAAAGCAATACTGTTCTGAGTGCCGCTTAAATCAAAGACCGGCGTAAATCCAGGCATAAGCAAATAACTCGTAATATAGCCGATCACGAAGCTGCAGAATACTACTGTGCCGGTGTATATTACAATAGTTCGCTTGCCAATCAGTTTTAAAATGCTGAATAACTCCGGTAAATTGGTAGCAGTCCCGGTTAAGAGAAAGGCTATGGCTGCACCCGGAGCGGCACCCGCGGCAACGAGCGCAGCAATAAAGGGAATGTGCCCCACTGCGCAGACATACATAATAGCTCCCAGCGCAGCAATACCTAAAAGAGAAATCATATCCGGCCGGCTGAGATAATCCTGAATAAAAGATACCGGGATAATGGTGAGCAACAGCGCCGCCAGCACCAACCCCACCAATACATAGCGGCTCACCTGCAGCCCCAGGCTGCGCACTCCCCAATCCAGGCCCCCGGCAATTTTTTTACTCCAGGGAATCTTAACAGCAGCGGAGTTAATAGGGGCAGAGCCAGCAGCAGCATTGGCCATAGCTACTGCTACTGGTGATATGAGTTCGTCTTTTCCAAATTTATTACCCAGTACCCCAATTATCATCGGCAGCAGGAATCCGGTGATAATATATATCGCCGTTAGCTGCGGTCCCAAAAGAACGAAGGCCAGTATGACCGCCGCCGGATTTATTATGGGTGTAGCCACCAGGAATGCCAGAGTAGGACCCAGAAAAGCGCCCGAATGATAAAGGCTTAAAGCCAACGGGACAACTCCGCAGCTGCAAATGGGCAAAAGCATCCCTGATATAGTAGCCTTCACTAGAGAGGACAGCCTGGTATTACCCAAATTTCTTTGTAGGAATTCAGGTCGCAATACGATATGTAATACACTGCAGAGCAAATAGCTTACTACCAGCCAGAAACCACTGATATTTAATAACTGCCAAAATGATGCCAGAAAGTCATTAATCATTGACTTCGTCCAGGGCTGTCTTAACGGCCTTTTCAATTACCCTTCTGCTTAAGTCATCAAACCGGTTTTTTTCATTGATGATTAAAGTCCCGCGGTTGATTACCCCATATTTCGAAAGATAATCAAAATCCTTGCCCATGTAGTATATCTTCAGATCTATCTGCTGGGGATGTCTGGCAGCTAGTTCTCTTAATACATCCCCATAACCATCACAACAGGAACAAGTATTAATAAATTCCACCTTCACCTTTTCCATGCTCACTTCCCTCCCGATCGCTCTCCTTCTAAACACCCGGGTCTCATGCTTATTTAAATACATTATACTTTGTATTCCCATATAACATTATAATTCACTTGGAAAATGCGTCAATGCAATTGTGGGGAATTATGTAATAATATATGAGAAGAGTTGGGATATAAATATATTATGATAAAAACATAATAAACAGGAATAAATGCGCCACATTATCATTCCCCGCAGTCTTTCATCTTCATCGCGGAATGCTTTAATCAGATCAGTAGTATAAGAGCATTCCAGACTAATTTATAATAGTAAAACAAATTATTGCGTTGTTCATATAATGAAGGATACTGAGTTTGCCCGATGAAACGAACTGCGCGAACTTAATGGTTTATTCCATATTCGCTAAATAAAGCCCGCCTCTTCTGAACAAGCTAAAGAAAAAATGAGGAGGCATTTTTATGCGGATAAGTGAAGCTAACAAACTGATAGGCAAGATAATGAAAATCGATTCGGGTCACGATATGGTAGAGGTCATTGTCGATATCGGAGACTTTGCAGTTACTGCTACCGTCAGTCAGGGCGCAGCTAGAGATATGAATCTGCATGAAGGCGATGAGGTCTTTACCATGTTTAATTCAACCGATGTCACCTTGATCAAGGATACTAAACACCCGCGGCGCGATTACGGTGTCTAAAGAAAAATCTGGCGATATTGGTTCGATTTTTCGCAAATTATTGATAAATGGCTGGTAATATTCTAATATTAGAGTAAGTGGTTGAGGGGGGAATAGCCGATGAAGAAGGAAAATATGTTTTTCCTCATCATGGTGCTTATGGCAGCGGTGATCGCCGGTGCCACTATGGGTATTGTAAGCAGTTTCGATGTAATCGTTGATCGGATAAATGTGATGAATTCAGAAGTCGAGCTCCATAATAAGGCGCTGGCTGAGGCTGAAGAAGCAGACACGGCGGCCACCGAGAAGGCTCCGGCTGAAAATCAGGCCCAAGCTGTCGCTGTTTCCGGAGCTTCGACGGGGAGTATAAACTATAGTACTACCAGTGACATTATGGTGGTCACCGCTGAAGAGAAGGCGCAAATCACAGAAATGCTTCATCAATTAGGTATGCCGCAGGGCGGAGACTATAACCAATTCATTAAGGACTTTCAGCAGCGACAGAACCTCCCGGCTACAGGAAGCTTGGATTCCTGTACTCTGAGAGTCATCATCAACAAGACCACCGAGCAAAAAGCTAGACAACAATAGTAAGAAAACCGCATTCACTATCAAGGCCTCTTTGCATAAGAGGCCTTTGTATTCTAACCCTTACTATTATAATCATCAATAAGTGGCATAAAAATCTATCCCATATACCGGCAGCTATATGTTATTATTAAACATAAGAGGTGACAGGTAAGGATGTCCTTGAATATGGATTTGTATGCCAAGGAACTTTTATTGTATCCCATTCTTCGCAACATCAATGAGGGCATTATCCTGACTGATACCTCTCATACCACCGTATTTTTTAATGAGAGAGCCGAGGACATATATGGATTGACCGCAGCCAGTGTCATCGGCAAACATATTGATAACATTAAGCCACGTCTCTACTTCTCACAGATGATCAATAATCGGCAAAGGCTGATCGAAGATAAGGAATTTATTAACGGAAAACAAATAAACATTACTAAAGGGCTTTTGGAACTGGCTCCTGGTCAATTTGCCTGTTATGCGATACTGCAGCAGGACGATCGGCTGGAGGATTACCAGTTGAGTTCGTTTCTGCAAAGTCCTTATGAAGGTATCGTTATCTTCGACCTTAACCTCTACCCGGTTTTCGCCAATGATGTATGTTATCGCTTTTTAAAATGTAAAACCAAAGACGAACTTATCAATGAATTGAATCCGATCGTGGCCAGGTCCAACCTGGAGGATTCGCTAAATCGCGGCAAGCCTATGGCTGGCCAAATGGTTTCTATCCGAGGGCAGATGCTCGAAGTGCTTTATTTGCCAGTCATAAGACAAGGTCGAGCGGTCGGTATAATCGCCAAGACGGTTCCTGTGTTTCGCCCGGAACCTTCCTGGGGAGAACTGGTGGACCAGTATAACCTGGGAACAGCTAGTTACTCTTTCGATCATATTGTAGGCAATGACCCGAAAATGGTGCAGTTAAAAGAGTTGTCGTCGAGGGCCGCTCGTACTGTCTCCACCGTGTTGCTTAAGGGCGAAAGCGGAACTGGCAAAGAGATCTTCGCCCATGCTATTCATAATGTTAGTCCGCGGCGGCGGGGACCCTTTATCAAGGTAAACTGCGCGGCAGTACCAGAAACCCTTTTGGAATCAGAATTATTCGGCTATGCTGAAGGAGCTTTTACCGGTGCTCGTAAGGACGGCAAGCCTGGCAAGTTTGAATTAGCTAACCATGGAACAATTTTTCTTGATGAGATCGGGGACATGTCTCTTTCTATGCAGGCCAAGCTGCTCAGGGTCCTGCAGGAAAAGGAAGTTGAGAGGGTCGGTGGTGTCAGCACCACCAAGGTCGATGTCCGGGTCATTGCCGCCACCAATCAGGACCTTTTCAAACTAGCCCAGGAGAACAAGTTCCGGGAAGATCTTTATTATCGCTTGAATGTAATAATAATGGAGATCCCCCCGCTGCGGGAGCGGCTTGATGACATACCATTGATAAGCAAGACGCTGCTGCAGAGGCTCAACACCCAACTGGGAACCAGGGTAAACACCATCAGTCCCGAAGTACTGACCCATTTTGGCAATTACACTTGGCCGGGCAATATCCGCGAATTAGAGAATACCATCGAGCGGGCTATTAACTTTTGTGACGGGAATACCATAGCCCTGGCGAATATTCCGGAACATATCATATCCTTAGCTTCTGCCCCGCCCCTGCACTCACCAGGAGGGTTCCTGGAGAATCTGCTGGAGGCACACGAGAAAGAAGTCATTGTCAAGGCTTTGGAAAAATGCGGCGGCAATCGGACAAAAACCGCCGAGACACTCAACATACATCGTTCGGTACTTTATCGAAAAATGAATAAATACAAAATAAGCTCCAATTAGTTGTCTCATTTTTGCAACACTGTAGCTCTATTGTATCACCATCGGGAATTCGGTTTTCTGGCATTCTCTTAGTTGGTGTCTCTCTAGCGATACAAACGAGAGGCGTAACAGAAAATCAGTATGCCAGTGGCAATCCGCATAGAAATGAGGGACTTGCTTAAGCTCTGGCTGGTTTTATGCGAGGTGGTACAGTTATTGCATAAATCCTATGCAAGAGTCAGAGTGATCATTAATTAATACAAGGGGGTGGTTGCGAGAAGTCTTAAGGTTTAACCTATGTTGATCAAGTACAGATACAAAAAGATAATTAAAAGATATAAGGGGGTTTATTTTTAATGGCAGAAATCAACAAAATTGCTGTCCTGGGTGCAGGCACCATGGGAATGGGCATTGCTTGGGCAGTAGCCGGAGCAGGCAAAAAGGTCGTTCTTTACGATCTGAAGCAGGAAATCGTTGACAAGACCATCGCCAGAATCGGCAAAGGTCTGGCCAAGGCCGAAGAAAAGGGACAGGCTCCTGCTGGCGCCAAAGATTTTGTCACCGGCAACATCACTGGCACCGCTGTTTTAGAAGACATCAAAGACTGCGACTTCATTATTGAATCCGTTTATGAGAGCATGCCGGTCAAGAAGGACGTTTATAGCAAACTGTCCGCCATCGTTCCCGACGATGTTATCGTAGCCACCAACACTTCTTCACTTTCCATCACTGAGATCGCCGCTATCTACAAGAAACCTGAAAAGGTCGTAGGTATGCATTTCTTCAATCCGGCAATGGTTATGCCTCTGATCGAGGTCATCCCCTGTCTGCAGACCTCTGAGGAGACCGTGGGCGTTGTTATGGAACTGTCCAAAGCCATTGGCAAAAAACCGATCAAGGTTAAAGAGGGTCCTGGCTTCGTAGTCAACAGAATCCTGCTCCCCGGCATGAACGAGGCTGCTTTCATTCTGCAGGAAGGCCTGGCCACGGTAGAAGATATCGACAAAGCTATGAAGATGGGTGCAGGCTGGCCGATGGGTCCCTTTACTCTCTGCGATATGGTCGGAATTGATATCGCTCTGGAAGTATGCAACACCCTGTACAGCGAGACCGGCGACAGCAAATATCGCCCCGCATTAGTGCTGAAACAATACGTACGGGCTGGCTGGTTAGGAAGAAAGACCGGCAGAGGCTGGTACGATTACAGCGCAAAAAAATAGTATTACTCAATAATTAAAACAGCTTAAGGGAGGTTAATTCATGTCATATAGAGATAAAGAATATAAGACTATGCTTTTGAGCTTTGAGGATCCGGGTATTGCTATTGTTCAGTTTAACCGGCCCAAGGCTTTCAATGCGGTTAATGACACATTCCTGGACGAGATTTGGGAGATCACCGTAGCCCTGGAAGAAGATCCCGAAGTCCGTTGCCTCATTTACACCGGTAATACTCAAGCCTTTGCCGCTGGAGCAGACCTGAAAGCAGTTGTTAATTTCAATGCTTTCGAGGCCCGCAATTACCTGGATAAAGTGCACAGAGCTATATTCGCCGTAGAAGACAACCAGAAACCGGTAATAACTGCCGTAAACGGTTTGGCACTGGGCGGCGGTTTAGAAATCGTGCTGGCTAGTGATATTCGCATCGTGGCTGATAATGCGACCCTGGGACTGCCCGAAATTAGTCTGGGCATCTTCCCCGGTGCTGGCGCTACTCAGAGAATGCCGCGCAATACTTCCATCTGCCTGGCCAAGCAGTATATCTTCACTGGCGATTTCTTCGATGCTAATACCGCTCTTAATATGGGCTTAATTAACATGGTAGTTCCTGCTGATGAAGTTATGGATCAGGCTAAGAAGATGGCAAGAAAGCTGTCTCGCAAGGGCCCGTTGGCTTTGAGAGCGGCCAAGCAGTCTGTAAACAACTCCATGAACATGGATATCAAGTCCGGCTGCCGTTTTGAACAAACCAGCTGGTCCATGCTGTTCTCTTCTGAAGATCAGAAGGAAGGCATGGGAGCATTCCTGGAGAGCAGAAAAGCTGAGTTCAAAGGAAAATAATAGGTAAATAATCTATCGAAAAATGATCTTTCAATTTCATGGTCATAAACCTATTTCTCTTTCCGGAAACTATGACGGAGAGCAAACCACTCACACCGTTTTGTTCTACACTGTTAAGTGTCCGTCGAGGTGGCTGGAAAGGTGAGATGGGAAAATGATATAGTTCGGAATCCACCGGGGGCTAAACCCCCGGTTTTTTCTTGGTGTTGGCATTGGTTTAACCACTGATTTACACAGATTCAAACAGATGTACACAGATGGGTTTGCCAGATTTAGCGATAGCAGCTGTTTCACTGTCTTGAGATCAAATCACCCGGGCGATTCCCTGATAGACTCGTCCGCGCGGGGTGTCCATGGTAATGATCATGTCGTTCTCCACTTCACGGGTAGCATCGGCAGCACCAACGATCACCGGGATGTTGGCATTGAGTCCGATGATGGCGGCATTGGAGGTCAGCCCTCCCTCTTCGGCTATGAGACCGGCAATCTTATCCAGGTAGGGAGCCAGATCACTATGAGCACTGGGGGTAACTACGATATCTCCAGGCTGTATCCCTGCCAGATCAGCTGCATTGATAACCAGGCGCGCCTTGCCCGACACTGATTTGTATCCGATACCCATGCCCTGAACCAGAATTTTGCCTACAACATGTACCTTCAGCATATTAGTCCCGCCAGCAACATCACTGGGTACCCCGGCAGTAAGTATAACCAGATCTCCGTCCTGGATATAGCCGGCTCCCAGACTGCGTTCGATCGACTCGTCCAGCAGTTCATCGGTGCCAGTGGTTTCCTTGATTAAAACCGGTTTTACTCCCCAAACCAGGCATAGCTTATTGAGAACCTCCCGGTGCCGGGTTGACGCGATTATGGTGGCCTGGGGCCGATACTTGGAAACCATGCGGGCGGTATGCCCGCCGCGGGTAGCACTAATAATGGCCGAGGCCTTGAGGTTCATCGCCACAGTACAGGTGGCATAGCTGATCGCATCGGTTACGGACAGAGTCCCCCGCAGACGGCGCTGCCTTAGTATATCGGCATATGGCAGTGCCTCCTCGGTACGCGCGGCAATGCGGGCCATGGTCTCCACTACCTCCACCGGATACTTGCCAGCGGCAGTCTCGCCTGAGAGCATAATGGCATCGGCTCCTTCAAAAATCGCATTGGCCACATCGGAAACCTCAGCCCGAGTAGGCCGCGGATTTACTATCATGGAGTCCAGCATCTGGGTGGCAATAATAACGATCTTTCCAGCCATACTGCACTGCTCTACTATGTTTTTCTGTACCAAAGGCACCTCTTCCGCTGGTATCTCCACGCCCAGATCCCCGCGGGCAACCATAACGCCGTTGGCTACCTTGATGATGTCGCCTAGATTATCAACTCCGCCTTGACTCTCTATCTTGGCAATTATATCAATGTCTGCACCATGTCTTTCCAGAATACGCCGGATCTCCAGGACATCTTCGGAGCTCCTAACGAAAGACGCAGCGATAAAGTCCACCTTCTGCTGAATCCCAAATTCGATATCCTGGCAATCTTTTTCACTCAAGAAGGGCATATTTATCCGAACCCCTGGTACATTTACGCCCTTTTTCTCGCCCAGGGCGCCGCCATTCAATACTGTACAAACTATATCAGTTTCCGTTGTGCTTTCCACTAACAAGTTAATGAGACCATCAGAAAGTAGTATATGTGCTCCCGGCGAAACCTCCCGGGGCAGGTTCTCATATGATATCTGCACCTCGTTTCCATCACCGGCAACTGCCCGGCTGGTAAGGACAAATCTCTGCCCGGCCTTCAGTTGCACCTTGCCGGACTGCAGCGATCCGGTCCTGATCTCCGGTCCTTTGGTATCCAGCATGATAGCCACCGGCTGCCCGAATTGGTCTGCCGCCTGCCGCACATTATTGATCCGGTGTTGGTGTTCCTGGTGACTGCCATGGGAAAAGTTTAGCCGAGCTACATTCATGCCGGCCTCCATCATGCGGATCAGAACCGGAACCTCTTCACTAGCCGGCCCTATGGTACAAATAATCTTGGTCCTGCGCATTACATACACCTCTACTCAAAAAAATAACCTCTTCAGGGGAACGAAATCAACACAGCGTCATTAATAGCACCCGTTAGGGTGCATGGGTTGCACTCTGGAGTGATGAACACGGGATATTTTTAGATAATTTGCCACAGATTAACACAGATTAACACAGATTATTCACTGTGATTGCTCCACAAAACTCAAGGCATACTATCGACGTTCTTGCAATTATGAAGTATTACAGGTTTCATAAATATATCAAACCCTCTAAAAAACAAAACTCCGGAGGGGTCTCTTCGCAGAATTGAAGGATAGCCTTAGTGTTTCCCAAAATAAAATCTGTGTTAATCCGTGTGCCGCAGGCATCTGTGTGTATCTGTGTAAAATTCGTAACCCCTAATCTCTATGTCGATAATATCCTGGCGATTTCAAGGATGTTGAGTTCGGGGGTATGGGTTCCTTTGACCACTTCGCCCAGCGGGATAGCATGGGTTTTCTCTTCTACGCCGGAAATCATCATATTCACTCTGCCATCCAGAATACAATCAACGGCTGCTTTACCCATACAAGAAGCCATGATGCGATCCACCGCAGTCGGTGTTCCACCGCGCTGTACATGACCCAGGATGGTTATCCTGGTATCCTGACCAGTCTTCTCTTGGATTATAGTTTGTAACTCCATTACCGGGTAGGCCCCCTCGGCCACTACCAGTATGCTGTGCAACTTTCCTCTTTTTAGCCCGTTCTCTATTTTAAGAGCAATCTGATCAAAATCAGGTTCGATCTCTGGGATTAGTATGGATTCTGCTCCCCCCGCCACCCCGGCAAAAAGCGCCAGTTCTCCACAGCTATGACCCATGACCTGGATAATAAAAACCCGCCCATGACTGGATGCCGTATCCCGAATGCGGTTAATAGCATCCAGGGCAGTGTTTACTGCGGAATCAAATCCAATGGAGCGGGTATATACTACATCGTTATCGATGCTAGCGGGTATTCCAATCGTATTGATGCCCAGTCGGGAGATCTCCAGTGCTCCCTTCAGGCTGCCGTTGCCGCCGATGATCACCAGATTGCCTATGCCTGCCGCATCAAGATTGGCCTTGGCTTTTTCCCGTCCCTCTGGCGTCATAAATGCCTGGGAACGTGAGGTACGCAGGATGGTGCCGCCTCGATGTATAATATCTGCCACCGACCCGAGAGACATCTCCTTCAGCTGGCCCGCGATCAGGCCTTCGAAACCCTGATAGACCCCATAAACCTTGCATCCATTATAGATGCCGGCCCGGACCACAGCACGAATGGCAGCATTCATGCCAGGCGCATCACCGCCGCTGGTAAGTACAGCAATACTGTGCACAGGATCCCTCCCTGTTTATTTGTGTGGCCAGAGCTGGAAAAGACTATTTGCTGGACCCATCGCTGGTCACCGTTCCATAACGGTTATACACCTCGGCCTTGCCCCTGATCTTTACCGCTGAGGTATGCTCGGTAAACTGCAGAACCATAATTTCACCTTTGTCCAACTTTTCGGTGTGGTGAAACTTGGTGTCTCTGCCTCGGGTCAAGCCCATAATAGTAACCCCATTTTCGAGAGCCTTGATCACAATATAGTCATCTCCCGAATAGCCTTCGTTCATGCACTAATCCCCCTTTATGATTCCCAAATTACTAAGGAAACCGATTTTTTTAGCCACAGATTAACATAGATGGACACAGATAAAATTTCCATTGGTGTTGTAGGGGCGGATTCCATATCCGCCCGTTTGTCAGACATCCGGGCGGATATGGAATCCGCCCCTACAAGGGTATGCCTTAGTATTTTCCTAATACTAATCTGTGTAAATCTGTGGTAAAAAATCGTTGTCCATCCGTGGTGATCGTTACTTCCCCTAACTGTACCATACGTTGTTTGTACCGCAAAGATCGACCAAGCGGTCTTTTAAGTCTGGATCGGCGGCTACCATATAGTTATGCTGCAGGGCTATAACCCGCCGATCGGGGAGGTGCAAGAACACCTCAATATCCCCGGGATGCTCCTGCAGAATGGATAGTAGGCCCTGTTTAGTTTCGCCATTGCCGTTATTGTCTCCAGAAATCCTGATATGTAATTCCTGCAAACTCGAAGGTATAGATTGCACCCGCCTCAGCGATATCTTAGGCTGCTCATCGCGGGTATCCAAGAATCCTTCCACCACGACCGCCTGCTCAAGTCCTAAGCGGTCGAAGTTGCTGCGAAAAGCCGAAGGGAAAACCATGATTTCCATTCGTCCGGAGAGATCTTCCAGGTCGAAACGGGCATAGCTGTCTCCTTTGCGGCTGACTTTGCGTTGCAAATTTAATACCGTCCCCGCCACCCGTACATAGATATCTTCATTGATGTGTATTAGATCGGCCAATTGATGTGTACTGATAAATGGTATAATATGACTATACTCATCTAATGGATTGGAAGAAACATAGAAACCCAGTACTTCTTTTTCCCTCCGAAGTTTTTCCTTAGGTTCAAATTCGTCTTTGAACAGCGGTTGCGGTTCCTCGATGCTTTCCTGGCTATCGCCGAAGAGCGACATCTGATGGCTGGACTCACTCTGCTTGATCTGCATAGCTAAATTCACGCATTCTTCCATCATGGAAAGGTTCTGCTTGCGGGTCTTGCCCAGTGAATCGAAACAACCGGCCACAATCAGGTTTTCCAGCATTCGTTTGTTGATCAGCCCGGCATCGATCCGACGGCAGAACTCAAACAATGATTGATAGTTCCCATTTTTCCTCTCTGCCGCTACCTGCTTTACCGCGTTCAAGCCGACATTCTTGATGGCCCCTAACCCAAAACGAATACTGCCGCCGGTTACTGTAAAGTTTTCAAAACTCTCATTGATATCAGGCGGCAATACACTGATGCCCATGCGCTGGCATTCTTTCAAGTAATAGACCACCCGGTCCTGGTTATCGATCACGCTGGAAAGGAAGGCACACATATATTCGACCGGGTAAAAAGTCTTTAAATAAGCGGTTTGGTAAGATATCATAGCATAGGCGGCCGAATGGCTCTTGTTAAAACCATAACCGGCAAAACTCTCCATCAGGTCAAATAGATGCCCGGAAACCTTCTCATCTATTTGATGATGTATAGCCGCACCGTTCACAAATTTATCACGCTGTGCCATAAGTTCTGAAACCTTTTTCTTCCCCATGGCGCGTCTAAGTACGTCGGCTTCGCCCATGGAAAACCCGGCCAGATCACTGGCCACACGCATTACCTGCTCCTGATACAAGATAACTCCGTAGGTCTCTTTCAGTATGTCCTCCAGTAAGGGGTGGACATATTCCATAG
The DNA here is from genome assembly GCA_012729835.1 of Syntrophomonadaceae bacterium. Taxonomy (GTDB): domain Bacteria; phylum Bacillota; class Syntrophomonadia; order Syntrophomonadales; family Syntrophomonadaceae; genus Syntrophomonas_A. The sequence continues at coordinate 11,898 of JAAYCK010000101.1, read as the reverse complement.
CCTGCCGGCCATGTTTGCGGTTGATGAAATCCTCCACCATCCCGCTGCCCAGCGGCCCCGGGCGATAGAGCGCGATCACTGCAATAAGATCTTCAAATCGGTTGGGTTTCATTTCGGTAAGCAGTCGCCGCAGACCGTCACTTTCCAGTTGGAACACCCCAATGGTTTTCCCTGATGATAAAAGCTCATATACCTTAACATCATCCAGCGGCAAGGCATTAAGATCTATCTCAATATTCCGGGTGCGGCGGATAATACCCACCGCCCGGTCCAGAACAGTCAGGGTCCTCAGCCCTAATATATCCATCTTGAGCAGACCGATATCTTCCACCGTCTCTTTGGTGAACTGAGTGACAACATGCCCTTCTGCTGTCTTCTGCAGCGGCAATAGAGTGGAAAGCGCCTCTTTCCCGATAACCACTCCGGCGGCATGGATAGAGGCATGGCGGGGCATTCCCTCGATCCCCCGGGCCAGATCGATTAAACGATGCGCGGTATTATCACTTTCATATACCCTGATCAATTCCGGCGAAATATCCAAGGCCCGGTCCAGGGTAACCCCCAATTCTCCCGGTACCATCTTAGCGATGCGGTCTACATCAGCATAGGGTATTTCCATGACCCGTCCCACATCGCGGATAGCGGCCTTGGCGGCCATGGTCCCGAAGGTAATGATCTGGGCCACCCGGTCTGCGCCATATTTTCTAATTATGTATTCTATCACCTGATCGCGTTTCTCGAAGCAAAAGTCGATGTCGATATCGGGCATACTTACCCGCTCGGGATTGAGGAAGCGTTCGAAGAGTAGATCGTATTTCAGCGGATCGATGGTGGTGATGCCCAGCACGTAAGAAACCAGGCTGCCGGCCGCCGAGCCTCTGCCCGGTCCCACCGGGATAGCATTGTCTTTAGACCAGTTGACCAGGTCCTGTACGATGAGAAAATAGGCGGCAAAGCCCATGGCATTTATCATTCTAATCTCGAAATCCAGACGTTCTACTACTTCCGGCGAAGGATCCTGGTACATTAGTTTGAATTTCTCCCGGACCAATTCCTCCAGATAGCTTTCAGCAGTGTAACCTGGCGGCAATGCGTAGTGAGGAAGATGGAATTCGCCGAAAGTGAAGTCAACATTACAGCGCTCGGCAATCAAAAGCGTGTTTTCCAGAGCTTCAGGATAGTCGGGAAATAGTTGGCCCATCTCATCGGAACTCTTCATATAGAATTCACTGCCGGAAAATCGCATGCGGTTAGGATCGCTCACGGCGCTGCTAGTCTGGATGCAAAGCAAAACGTCTTGCAGGGTATAATCCTCACGCTTCAGGTAGTGCAGGTCATTAGTAGCAACCAACGGTATACCGGTTTCCCGGCTGATTCTTACCAACTCGGGTATGACCTGTTTTTCTTCGGAGAGACCATGATCCTGCAGTTCTATATAGAAATTACCGGATCCAAAAATGCCTTCGAAATAGCGGGCAGTTTCCCGAGCCTGTTCATAACGGCCGGTAAGCAGGAGTCGGGGCAATTCACCGGCTACACAGCCTGACAGTGCAATTAGACCCCCGCTGTATTCTTCCAGTAGTTCCCGATCTACCCGCGGCTTATAGTAGAAGCCCTCCAGATAAGCCCGGCTGACTAATTGGACCAGGTTGTTGTATCCCTGCTGATCCCGGCAAAGCAGAGTCAGGTGACAGGGATTGTCATCAAAAGCCTTTTCCTTGTCCAACCTGCTGCGCGGGGCTACATATACCTCACAGCCGATAATGGGTTTGATCCCCTGCTTTTTGGCTTCCCGGTAAAAATCGATTACCCCGTACAAAACACCATGATCGGTAATCGCTACTGCCGGCATGTCCAATTCGACAGCCCTTTTCACCATATCCCGCACCCGGCAGGCCCCATCGAGCAAGCTGTATTCCGAGTGATTATGTAAATGCACAAAACCCGGCATCTAAATTCTCCTTACAAAGTTTGTAGATTAACCACAGATAGACACTGAGTAACGAATTTTTGCCACAGACTATCACAGATTAACACAGATATACGGCATAGAAACGCAAGCTTTTGTATGTCGTTGCGAGCGTAGCGCGGCAATCTATAAATGTATGACGCGGGAAAGATTGCTTCGCTGCGCTCGCAATGAAAATTTAGATAATATCAAAATTACAACAGCCTGCTTATTGACTGCAATTTAATAAATACAACTTAAAATAATCTGTGTACATCTGTGTTAATCTGTGGCTAATTAAAAAGCCCCAGTTTTCCCCTACTTCTGGGCCAGGTCACAGGGGCTGCCTCCGGTGATATCATACAGTTCATCATAGGTAATCGGCAGCGCGGTGTTACCTGCCCCGGCTGCTGCATAGACCACATCATAGCGTTTCAGGCTCTCATCCAGATAGATCGCCACGGGTTGAGGGAGGGCAAAGGGGCATACACCCCCCACCGGGAAGCCAGTAACCGTCAGCACTTCATCGCTATTCGCCATGCGGACTCTGGAGCCAGCCAGTTCCTTTACTGCCTTGTTGTCGATCCTAATGTCACCGGCGGCCACTATCATGAAATAGTCTGTCTTGCTTTTAAATAGAATAGATTTCGCTATCTGCCCTACCTCGGTGCCCAAAGCAGCTGCAGCCAAAGCTGCCGTGCTGGTATCAGCATCCAGTTCAATGATCTGTAAGCGAGGATTTCTTAGCTGTAAATAGTCGCGAACTCTTTGGATCTCTTGCATCGACTCATGCTCCCAACAAAATATTTCAGTAATAATTATACCGCAAAAGTGTCAGGCTGGATTTCTTGGTGCAACTTATTAATAAATTTTTTTCCTTTTAGCAGGATTTTTTGGTAATATATAGAAATAGATATTCAAGTGTATTATATTGAGGGGGATGAAACGGTGTTTTTTAGTTTTCTGCAAAAAGATGAACCGCATTTTCCGGATCTATCATTGGTGGTCAATTATGAGCCCCGACAGATTATTTTTTATTACTACAACTCGTATCTTAAGATACCTCTGGAGCTTTGCCAGGATATAAAGGAAATCGCTGGAGAGGAAATGAATCCTAATGCACCGATCCGCAAATGGTCTGAGTTTCTTTTTGATGACCTTAAGGTCGGAAGTGATCTGGAGACCCTGCAAAACAATGAATACCTGGAAGGTGTCGGGCCCTACTATTATCCGCTGACCAACACTAGATTGTACTTTGTTAAGACCAGTATCGGTGAGAGCGGAGCCCTTACCGCTCATGACCTGGATATCATGCAAACATTGAACGCCGAACACCCACTGAATAATGATCTGGCATCCTATCAGAAGACTCGAAAAAACGGTAAAAGGGTGGCCCGCAGTGAAGCCGAACTAATCAGAGATATTAATATGTGCCTGGCCTCGCTTCGCGAAATTGAGAAGATCAATCGTCATATCAATTATCTGAACAAACTCCTGCAAAATCGCTACGCCCTGGTGGAAACCATAGAGCTTCTACCCGGTGAACCGGATATACTTCCTGATAAACCAAGAAAAGAGGAGGCAGATACGCCAACACAGGGCAATCTAATCTCCTTGAGCGGACTCTTGAATCGTAGGCGTAAGGTCGGTGAGCGTGAAGGAAGCTTCAACCACGAAATGAAAGTATACATCATTAGATACCGTGAATATGAAAAGGCCTGCGACCGATACAAGGCAGTATTGGAGAACTGGGGAACCTTCTATCAGCAATTTCTGGATTTATGCTATGAAGATATCGACAGCGCAGAGGAAAAACTGCGGCAAGCCCAGAGCAATCTGCAGATCTATAACTCAATAATAGTAAAATCATTTGTTAATTCTATCTACCAGGATTCTAAAACCCTGTCCACCTTCCGCTACTATCTGGAAACCGGTCGGGGTCACAGCATTCAGGACTGCATGAACCTTTTTGAAGAGGAATCCCGCTGGTCAGAGATCAAGGCCAGCCAGGAACGGATCGAAAACACTATCTACTTCCTGCAGCATGGCACCGACAATCAGCGCGCCGCCGGCGAACAAGTCGACCAACTCCTGAAACGCAGCAAGGCCTATGAGGAAGCAGCCGCAACCAAGGGGTAAGAGGAAAAAGGGGGAAACGAATAGACGCAGACGGACGCGGACCGTTTTGACGCAGATTTACGCAGATTATTTATGATAGACGCAGATTTTTAATAATAACTGTAAATACAAAATTACAGAAAATAATGACCAGCACTGCTATTGAAGTGTGGTCATTTAATCCTTTTATTGTATTCCTCATAGAATATCTGCGTTAATCATATCGATCTGCGAGAATCTGCGTCTATTAATCCCCTTCTATTCGTAACTCTCCTCATAATTCCGATCGAGGAACAGCTTGTAGAGAATCATGCCACCGATGAAACCGCCGATGTGAGCCCAAAATGCTATATTGCTGGTGGCCCCGGCCAGACTGCCAGCTCCGCCGTACAGTTGGGAAAGAGCCCAAAAACCCAGGTATACCCAGGCGGGAATGGTCACCAGGAAGATAGGCGGAATGTAGGTAAAGACCCTGGCCTGCCGAAACATTAAGAAGTAAGCTCCCATCACCCCGGCCACCGCACCCGAAGCACCAACTACAGGAGAGGTGGATACAGGATTCATCAGGTAATGGGTAGTGCCAGCAATGCCGCCCATCAATAGATAGAATATAAGGAATTTGAAATGTCCCATATGGTCCTCTACGTTGTCGCCAAACAACCACAAAACCCACATGTTGCCGATTACATGCATCCAACCGCCATGCAGAAAAATGGAAGACAGCAGATTGAAAGGCCTGAAGTCAGCGGGGATCATGCCATAGTAGCTGATGAATAGATCCAGGTAGGGGCCCATTAATATCTCCTGATAGAAGATATATAAGTTAAGCATGATAATCAACACAGTCACAATCGGAAAGGATCTGCTCGGGGTACTGTCGCGCAGTGGTATCATAGCGAAAACTCCTTTAAATTAACCACTGATACTCACAGATGAATTTGTCATCGCAGGGTTATTTGCCCTTGAAATTCAGTTTGGATAATCCGCGAAACTCATGGGTAACCATAATGCTAACTGCTTTCAGGGTCGCCAGGCGAACTGCCTCCAGATCATCCATATCCTCCAACCCCAAAGGCAGGTTTTTCAGAGGATGTATGTACTTATTTCTAATTGAGTGAATCGCCAGCATTAATCCTACCAATAGATATATCTCTTCCTCATAATTATCATTGCGGGTAATCTCCAGGAATACTGACCAGGCTGCCTGATTCAGGTTATCCGGTTTTTGTTTGACATAGGGATAGCTACTATAAGCATAAAAAGTACGCGGGTAAACATCCTTTAGATAAGGTGCTGCCTCCGGGCACTGTTCATTCACAACTGATTTAACCCGATCAAATAAAGCTTGATATTCGCCAGATCTTATATCATTTTTCATACTTTTTAAAGTTCTTATACCGTCTTCAGTAAGTCTGACGCTTCTGCCGGCAACGGCTTCAACCGGCCGGACGAATTGCAGTAGCGAATAAATACCGTCTTCTATAATATCGTCTAGTTTATTGCCTTTATACAACTCGTATATCACTTCAGCGTCGATCAACGCTTTATAAAGAACCGAGTTTTCTATATTACCAGCCATGGCGCTGAAACCCTTATAATCTGCATTGAGTCGGTTGCTGATAAAACCTGCCACATATTCTTCTAAATTAGCCTTGGCTCGTTCTCTGACAATAAATAAACGCTCACTCATTTCCTGCCAGCGCTTTTCTACCAGGATATCTTGCCAGGCCAGGGTAAGCATGATCTCGCTGGATTTTTCCCGTAGTCCGTCACTTTGGTACAGACACTCATTCAGCTGTCTCAGTGACAGATTAGTAGCATCCCAGTTTTCCTGTTTCATATGTTCAAGGACTTCGACTATATCCTGGAAGGTATTGAACATATGATTGGCATTTTTTTGCATCTGGCCTACTATATCTCCGGAGAAATTCTCCAGTTCCCGGATAACCGAATCATAAAAGGACATCTGGAAGGCTTGCAAAGCCTTCTCCAGCATAACGCGAAATTGCTGGGCCAGCTTATCCATATCAAAATATTCATCTATGTCTATATCATCCTTGTTCTTGGCCATACGCGTTAACATGCGGTTGACATAATCATAGAAGACTTCCTTTTCCTTGGCCATTTCGTTTTTCAGAACAAAGACCTGGTTTTCCAGGAATTCTTCCAGGTCCATAAAACTGTTCTCTTTACTATGATGCATATTCCGCACGTTGTTGCTTAAAAGCTCGCAATCAGCCAGCAACTGCTCTACCAGGCTAGTCCTGGTCTCATTAAGAGAATCCAGCGGAGTAGTGAGCAGTTTAAGACGGGTGACGGTCCCTTCGATCTGAGACACATAGTCATCAGTCTCTTCCCATAACCACGCCAAACTGGTACTGAAATCATTCCTGATGGCTTCTATGATCGGACGGGTAAGTTCTGTGATCTCTTCCTCAAAAATCTTTTCACAAAGAGGCCTGACATCATGTATGAAGTCTTGTATTTTATAGTCATATTCGTTAGCCGGGCCTTCATTGACTAGCGACTGCACCGAAAAACGCTTTATCCCCCATAATCCGCCAGCAGCTAACAAGGCACATCCCAGCAGGACTAAAAAGCTAAAGTGATCTCCTTTAAGAAAAATAAGAAACCAGAGGTTAATAACGATCAGCAACCACACAGCCATCCAGAGATAATCATTTTTTCTTATGCTCTCTCTTAATCCATCGATGAAACCCAACTTAAATTCTCCTCCAAATAAACGCTCATCTTCCAATTATATCGGAAAAAAATTAAAATACTTGACTAAACTATAACTTTTGCACCAAAACGTTTACACTTTTAACCGTTCAGACTGTAAGATATTCTTTTCACAATTAAATATTAATAATTTATTTGTCGAATTAGGTCTTAATTTCCCACCCCGTTAATGCTTCTACGCATTACTTAGTATTTATTTGGCATTATTCTGAAAATTCTGACTATTAAATGCCGATTAAACGCCCTTTCTCGTGATGCTCTATTGCATTATCATGCGATGTCATTTTGCATCGCACCTGCTAATTAATGCTATTATTAATCGCTGGTATTTTATGTCAATGCCGATATTATGGGAATATTAAATTTATGATTTATTAGAAATGTTGGCACACTAATTGCAGTTGTAATTGGCAAGGAATAAAACAAGCTATTTAACTCTACCCTGATGGTTTAATAATACACTATCTTCGTAACCCCCTTAAATGTTTTAATTATATATTTTGCTACTATTCATGAGGTTGATGTGATTGTGATTCCAGTCTAGTAGTACCCAATAATTTTGCTTCCTCATGAATAGTAGCCTCCCCTCTTTTTAAATTCAAAACAGTTAACATATAACAGCCCTTCATTATCGCATTGAATCCGCCAGACTTCGCACCACTTGCATTCAACTGGGGCTATAGGTCAGGGGGATTCTATTTTGGTCTGGAAGTTATTAGAAAACTTACTACATATTTACCTATTAATTGCTCCGGTTGGCTTATTAACGCCAGGTAAGCTGGCAACTAATAGTAATTCTTAATCACTTTGGGATAAGGAGGGTGATGTCTAAAGCATATATAAGAAAAGGCTTACACAGACTAAACAATGATTGGAGAGAGAGCAAATGACTTATCAAAATATTTTACTGGAAAAAGAAGGCAGGATCGCAATACTTATCATCAATCGCCCCAAAGCTCTCAATGCTCTTAACCAGGATACCCTATTAGAAATTAAAGCTGCCGCTATGGAAGTAGAAGCAGATCCAGAAGTAGATGTCCTGATTATCACCGGGGCAGGTGATAAATCCTTTGTAGCAGGTGCAGATATTGCCTATATGCAAAATCTGACAGCAGTAGAAGGCAGAATCTTTGGAGCAGTAGGACAGGCTGCATTCCGTTTTATCGAGGCTATGGAAAAACCATCTATTGCAGCAGTTAATGGTTTTGCCCTCGGTGGCGGTTGTGAACTGGCTATGTGCTGTGACTTCAGAATCGCTTCAGTCAATGCTAGATTTGGCCAACCCGAAGTAGGCTTAGGAATCACTCCTGGGTTTGGCGGCACTCAACGTCTTCCCCGCATAGTAGGTCCTGGAATGGCCAAACAATTGTTATATACCGCCGAAGTTATTGATGCTAGCGAAGCCCTGCGAATTGGTTTGGTGAACAAGATAGTTGCTTCAGAAGACTTGATGGATACAGTAAAGAAAATCGCCCGCAAGATTGCCAGCAATGGGCAGATCGCCGTCAGGTATAGCAAGGTAGCTGCTAACGAGGGAGCCCAAACTGATATTGACCGGGCTATGACTATAGAAGCAGATTTATTCGGATTATGCTTCTCAACAAATGATCAGAAGGAGGGGATGACAGCTTTCTTAGAAAAACGCAAACCTACTTTTACCGGAAAATAATCCTCGGGAAATTTGATTAAACGCTGTAGGAGGTAATTAGTTATGAAGATTATGGTACTTGGCGCAGGTACTATGGGAGCAGGAATCGTACAAACAGCAGCTCAGGCTGGCTTCGAAGTAATAGTACGCGATATCAAACAGGAATTTGTCGACAAGGGTATTGCCGGCATAGATAAACTACTGGGCAAGAACGTCGATAAAGGCAAGATGAGTGCTGAAGACAAGGCAGCTGTAATGGGTAGAATCTCCGGCACGGTAGATATGGCTGCTGCCGCCGATTGTGATCTCATTATCGAGGCTGCTCTGGAAGTAATGGATATCAAGAAGAGCATCTTCAAAGAACTGGACGGCATCTGCAAACCCAGCTGTATCTTAGCCTCCAACACTTCCGCACTGAGCGTCACCGAAATCGCCGCCGCAACTAATAGAGCTGACAAGGTTATCGGAATGCATTTCTTCAATCCGGTACCGGCTATGAAACTGGTCGAAGTTATCCGTGGTGCCAACACCAGCCAGGAAACCTTTGATGCTATAAAAGGTATTTGCGAAAAGATGGGCAAGGCTCCGGTAGAAATCAACGAAGCCCCCGGGTTTGTTGTCAATCGTCTGCTCATCCCGATGCTGAACGAAGGTATGTACTGCGTAATGGAAGGCGTTGCCAGCCCGGCTGATGTAGACACCTCTATGAAGTTCGGTGCCGGACATCCCATGGGCCCCCTGGCTCTGGCTGATATGATCGGACTCGATATCTGCCTGGCCATCATGAACACCCTTTACAAAGAATTTGGCGATCCCAAGTATCGCCCCTGCCCTTTGCTGGCTAAACTGGTCCGCGCTAACAAGCTGGGCCGCAAAACCGGCGAAGGTTTCTTTAAATACTAAAAATGATGCTGTATAACAGCTAAGAGGAGGATGAACACATGTCAAGAGAAGTAGTAATAGTAGCAGCATGCCGTACCCCAGTAGGTAGTTTTGGCGGAACCTTAAAAGATACCCCATCCAGAAAATTAGGTGCCATCGTAATGGAAGAAGTTCTGAAGAGAGCCGGGATCAAAGGCGAACAGGTCGACGAAGTCGTATTTGGTTGCGTCCTGCAGGCCGGACTGGGCCAGAACATTGCCCGCCAGTGCATGATCGATGCCGGAATTCCCAAAGAAGTTACTGCTTTCACCCTTAACAAGGTTTGCGGATCTGGCTTAAGAACAGTCAGCCTGGCTGCCCAGATCATTAAAGCCGGCGATGCCGATGTCATCGTAGCCGGTGGAGTTGAGAACATGAGCGCTGCTCCCTATGTTATTCCCAAGGCTCGTTATGGCTACAGAATGGGCAACGGCACCATGATCGATGAAATGGTATTCGGCGGCCTGACCGACATCTTCAACGGCTACCACATGGGTATCACCGCTGAGAATGTTAATGAAATGTACGGAATCACCAGAGAAGAACAGGATGCCTTTGGTCTGCGCAGCCAGCAGTTGGCTTCTGCCGCGCAAAAAGCCGGCAAGTTCAAGGACCAAATCGTACCGGTGGTCATCCCTGGCAAGAAGGGCGACACGGTGTTTGACCAGGATGAATTTATCAAACACAATGCCACCATCGAAGCAATGGCCAAACTGAAACCTGCTTTCAAGAAAGACGGCAGTGTAACCGCTGCCAATGCATCCGGTATCAATGATGCCGCTGCTGCAGTAGTTGTCATGTCTGCTGACAAGGCCAAGGAACTCGGGATCACCCCCATGGCCAAAATCTTAAGCTATGCTTCCGGCGGCGTAGATCCCAAGATCATGGGTATTGGCCCGGTACCGGCGGTTAAGAAAGCCCTGGCCAAAATAAACAAGACGGTTGATGACATCGATCTGATCGAAGCCAACGAAGCATTTGCCGCTCAGTCCATCGCTGTTGCCAGAGATCTGGGCTGGGATAAGACCATGGATAAAGTCAATGTCAACGGCGGCGCCATTGCCATCGGCCATCCGATTGGATCCTCCGGCACTCGCATCCTGGTAGACCTGCTCTATGAAATGAAGAGACGCGGATCCAAGACTGGTCTGGCCACCCTCTGCATCGGCGGCGGCCAGGGAACTGCTCTGATCGTAGAAATGTAAATATGATTCTTGCGCAACCCCGGTACCGTTTCGCAGCTAAAACTTACGCAGGTACAGGGTTTGCGCAGAATATTAAATGAAGTAAGGGTTACTGTTGGGAAGGAGGGTTTCAATATGGCAAACTTCATGGACCAGTATAAGAGCAAACTAATCAGCGCCGAAGGAGCTGCAAAATTAGTTAAATCCGGTGACTGGGTAGACTACGGCTGGTGTGTATGTGCCAGTTATGCAGTCGATCAGGCTATAGCCGCCCGGGCGGAAGAACTGACCGATGTTAAAATCAGAGGCGGAGTAACCATGTGGATGCCGGCTATCGCCAAAGTGGAGAATGCTGGTGATCATTTTGTCTGGAATTCCTGGCACTGCAGCGGAGTTGACCGTAAAATCAATGATATGGGTTTTGGTTTCTATATACCCATACGTTATTCTGAGGTTCCCCGTTATTATCGAGAAAATGTTGATCAGATAAACGTTGCCATATGCCAGGTATCACCCATGGATGAACATGGCTTCTTTAACTTCAGCTGCTCGCCGTCACATCAAGCGGCAACTTTCGAAAAAGCTGATTATGTAATAGTAGAAGTCAATAAAAACATGCCCCGGGTCCACGGCGGCAGTGAGGTTAGTATTCATATCTCCCAGGTGGATTATGTCGTAGAGGGTCCCAATCCTATGCCTGCTCAGTTGGGTTCCGGTGGTGAGCCTACAGAAGTCGACAAAAAGGTGGCTCAGTTGATCGTGGAAGAAATCCCCAACGGAGCCTGCTTGCAGTTAGGTATAGGCGGAATGCCAAATACGGTGGGTTCACTGATTGCCGGGTCTGACCTTAAGGATCTGGGTGTGCATACTGAAATGTATGTTGATGGATTCGTAGATATCTCCGCAGCTGGCAAGATCAACGGCATGAGAAAGAGTATCGATAAAGGCCGCCAGGCTTATGCCTTTGCTGCCGGCACCCAGAAGCTTTATGATTTCATCCATGATAATCCGGAAATTATGGCTGCCACGGTCGATTACACCAATGACCCGCGGGTTATCGGCCAAATCGACGATTTTATGTCTATCAACAACGCAGTGGAAATCGATCTCTTCGGCCAGATTAGTGCCGAAACCTCCGGAGTAAGGCAGATTAGCGGCACCGGCGGACAGCTGGATTTCGTTATGGGAGCTTACTATTCCAAGGGCGGTAAGAGCTTCATCTGCTTGTCTTCCACTTACGGTAAAGCCGGATCAGTCAAATCCCGTATTGTTCCCACTCTGCAGCCCGGTTCTATCGCCACTGACCCCCGTACTACTACCATGTATGTCGTAACCGA
>JAAYCK010000100.1 GCA_012729835.1 Syntrophomonadaceae bacterium | reverse complement strand
TTGGGGCCAAACTGGGTGGGATTCACATAGATGCTGACGACAACGCAATCCGCCTGTTTACGGGCCTCTTTCATCAAAGAAAGATGGCCTTCATGAAAATAGCCCATTGTGGGAACAAAGGATATTTTCTTGCCGGCAAGCCTTAAAGCTTCGCAGTAAGATTGCGTTTCCTGAAGGGACTCTAAAACTCTGATTTTCCCCATTAAAAAAGCCTCTCGATCCAAGACGAGAGGCTTTAGCTCTTTGTTTAAGTTTCCTTTCGTCCCAGTCCTTTCGGATCCAAGCGATGTGCCTAATAGCAAAAACACTATCCTTTGTCAAGAAATTTGGCGATAAAGACAGGTGGCCAGTATAAGTCGCCTGTCTTGGTAAGTTGAACAATAATTTTTTAACCTTTCTTATTGTACACGCTTGTCACGCCACATCATTAAATTCGTTTTATTGAGATTTTGCATTGTTGGCGTATTTTGTTTTTTAACAAAGGTATCCGCTGTTTGAGTAGTTTTTTGACTTGTAGAAACATATACATCAGTTCCTCCGTAAGGATTCATAGAAACAAGCGGTGACGATGGTATTCCATAACCAATAAAACTATATCGGGCTCCGCTACCATATTTTCCTGCACCGGTAACGTAATCAATTGCATACAAATAAGCAGAGCCGGACGCGTTACAGACATCAGCACCTGATGGCGGTACGTAGGTTGTGAAATAGACTATCCCTTGAAACACTACCGGTTCCGAAAGTATTTTTTCTCCATCGCCTATCTGTAGATCTATATACCAACCGTGGTAACCCGTAGGATTATTAGTCGCATTGTAAGTATCGCTGGATGGATTAAAAGTAGTTGATGTTATGTTTTTCAAATTGGACAAATTCCTTGTGGATGTTAGATCATTATCAATAATCGCATAAAGCCTATCGTCGTATGTGAGACCTTTTAAGGTTGGGTTCATTTTATCACCGGTGCCTACATAGACCCACATATTACCCGAATTATCTCTGGTCACAGATGCCTGCGTATAAATTTTTCTATTATGATTTGATGATGATAGCAGTGCTGTGGAAACCCATCGGCCCGTCGTGCCGGTACCGCATTTTGTACTCATCGAATCGTCACCTTCCATGCACAATTTAAACCGCCAAATGTTATTGCCTAAATCGCCAATATAAATATGGTCAACAAAGGCATCATTGTCCGTATCAACAGCAGCAGGAGCCGCCGGAAGCTGGTAATCCATATTCAAATTGCTTGCATGGGAAAACCTCTTTATTATACTGCCTGTTTTTAAATCAGCAACAAAAAATCCCTTACCGCGTGTGGTACAACTGGTATCGTCTGAACTGGTACAATTGGAATAACCCCCTCCGAAGAAACCAACCCATTTTTCATTGCCGTCTTTGCGAACCCGACTTAGAACCATTTTACTCCAAGGCTCGCCTAAATAAGGTCCGTTACTACTGGATATTGCCGAACCACTGGAACCCAAAGGCCCGCCCAAAATCCATTGAGGTCCGGTAGGTGTTGAATTAGTCCCAACATCCGTTAGATCAAAGGCATAATAGCCACAATAATATTGGTAAGTGGCTGAATAGTATGGGCTAAGTCCGCTGTCGCAGGAAGAGGATGAACTCCACAAGGTTTGTTTCGCACCCCGTCCTTCACTAAATACCATCCATGTATACCAGTCAGTATCTGTTTTCGCAATCTTTATAGTACTGTCGCCGGCAGGCAGCCAGGCATCGCTGATGGAGATCGGACCGTCAACAAAATAAGTATGCGCGAGGGTTGTCTCAGGATGACTCTGATGGGAGATTCTCTTCAGTTGAGAAAGAAGATTCGGGGGAATAAAACTCCATTTTTCTGCACCATCATAGGTATTGAACATGTGCAATTGTCCGTCATTTGCACCGGTTACAATCATCCGGTTTTGTAATGCCGTTGTCCTTTGATGCTTTCCCCGAAAAATATCAAACGCCTTTTCACAGGTACAACAGGAACCTGGGGGGGTACATGTTGAGGGATCTTTGCAACTGGCATTATTGCAACAAGTTCCTGTTGGATCCACTTTGTCACAAAAATATGTGGCCGGCGATCCCACTGTCACTGGAAAGCTATGGAAAGTATCTCCTAATTTCCAACCGTTGAAATCATCCGCAGGAGTGGCAACATCGCCACCGGTAATAAACGTGATAACCTTACCGGCTTCTGTGGCATCAGCAACACCCAGATCTGTATAATTTATATTAGTTGTATTAAATGCTTTATATCCACCCTTGTAAGTCCATATATTCCTTGTATTGTTTGTTACCAATTTAGCACCTGCATCCCACACAAAGTTGGTGGGAATAGTTCCGTCATCATTAATCTTATATTGCTTTAAGTGCCCGATGTATAGAGGATCATTGTTTCTGACCGAAAATGATGCTTCATAAATATAATTTTCATCTTTTGTTCGCACCGATTGAACGGAAGAGGTGGCAAACGCATAAGTTGATTCAATAACTTTAAAGGCAGAGGCTAGAGCCTCATCCAGTTGTGCCGCATTAGCAGCCATAAAGGCATAACCACCCAGCTCATTTTTGCCGGGATCTATCTTTTTGTCGTAAGTTAAACATCCTGTATGATCCCAGTCACAAGGGTTCCAATTCTTAGGATCGGTTGTTGAATCTTGACAAGCGGTAATTTTAGTATTATTCGAACTATAAGGGTAAAGATCATTGGGTTTCGTTGTATCCAGGATGTATTTGTCGATAAGGGGATTAGGGGTGTGCGTCTGGCTGAAACTGGTTTGCCCATAGTAGGCCATCCAGTTTAATGTATATTCAGACCAATTGGGCATTCCCGCGCCAAACCCGATAACAAACGTTTTGATTTTCTGTTCTTTAAGCTCTTGATTCGTTTCTGCAGCATAAGCATCATAAAGTGATTTGACTGCTGCTACCGACTCGCGGCGTCTTTTGTACTGGTCTTTTTGCTTTTCGTTTCCATAATTACTGCCGACTTTAGGACATGCAAAAGTATCATCACCATCACTTATAAGAATGACAAATTTAGTACGACATCTTTTTGCGTCATCAGAATAATTCTGAAAGTACTTTTTAGCTTCCACTAATGAACCAACAAGCGGCGTTCCTCCGTCAACATCAAAATCATTGTTAACATAATTCTTAATGGTTTCAAAAATATTGTTCGTTGCATCCGTATAAGTGTCAGAAATTTGAATACGAATTCTGTTGCAACCTGAATTCGTATTATAAGCCCCTCCCCATCCCGATCTGGGGTTCGTTGCATTTCCCCCTGTTTCTTCTGAATCG
Organism: Syntrophomonadaceae bacterium; assembly: GCA_012729835.1. Classification (GTDB taxonomy): domain Bacteria; phylum Bacillota; class Syntrophomonadia; order Syntrophomonadales; family Syntrophomonadaceae; genus Syntrophomonas_A. The sequence goes on along the minus strand of JAAYCK010000100.1, from coordinate 79 downwards.
GCATAACAACCCGTAAAACCCATAAAACCTATTCTGACTCTCTGCTTGGCTTCCTGATCATTAAGGATTTTAGTTAACG
>JAAYCK010000099.1 GCA_012729835.1 Syntrophomonadaceae bacterium | reverse complement strand
TGGTATAGCCTGTATGATTCTGGTGCAGCTTAACGAAGACGGTAGTCTGCAGGGTGCCAAGAGAATGAAGAACGAGTGTGATTTAATGCTGAAATTAGTACCGGTAGAACCAAAAGAGATCCCCGAGATAGAGCAGAAGAACAAGAAGCACTACGAGCCTTATAATCACCGAATCTACATAGATAAAGCCAGGGACGCAATGTCAGGGGTGAGTATACCCATTGTATTTGAGAAGGATACGCAAGTTATCCGGGAGGCGCAAACAATAGGAACCGGGTGGGAAGAACACGGGAAGGAGGTATGGGACGATGCCTAAACCAATACAGCATTTCAATCTAACTCAACAAAATTGCGCAATGGCGCATTTCCGAATGCATAACGAACATTTCATTGTGCTTGAAACACCAGGTGGAGATTACCAAGCAGTGCAGTTTATTATGAGCGAGCAACAATTCAAACAGTTACTAAAAGAACTAACCAATGGGGAGTTGGCGGTATGTGGGAAGAATTCATGACCCCAGGTGAAGTGGACAACCGAATCAAGGTTTATAAAGTTAACGAGAAAGGAGTAAAAGAGTTGGTTAGAGTTGACAAATTTAACCCGTTTGAACATGAAATGGAGGACGATGAAATGGCAAAACCTCAACTTGATATTAATTGGGAGCCTGTAATCAAAAGAGGACATGAATTGGTTGATGAAGGACTAAGCCTGGCTCAAGCAGCTAAAACAATCAGGGATGAAATGAACCTGGATTGCTCAGTAGCCTCGATATACAACAGGATTAAATTTGAAAAACAGCAGGCCCAGTATGTAACCCCACAGAACGGCATACCCAAGTTGTCACCGCAAGCCTTTATTAAATCTCGGCAAATGCGAGCTGAAATGCTGATTGAAGGGTTACTGAAAGACGCTTTGGCCCTGCAGTTAGTCAAGGAAATGGTCGAAAGGGGGATAATCTAATGCGCTTAACCTTTCATGATACTACCGAGTACCCCAAGGGGCTTGAAGGTTTCAGTCCCCTGCCACCAATGCCAGACGATATAAATGAATTCCAAGTGTGGCTATATAACATAGCCCATCCTTCGACAAGTACCTGGGCAGAACGCCGGGAACAAAAGGAGCAGGAAGAATACCAGAGGTCTATTACATTATGCGCAAAGCCTATAAGTAACCTGTACGATAGGGTTTGCCTAGAATGCGGCGGACATTTTACCACCAAAATTGAAGACAAGTTCTTCTGTTGTACGGAGTGCAAGCGAGAGAACTACCAGAAAAACAATACAGCAGAAGCCAAGTACCCCCGAATCTGCGCCTGTTGCGGGCAGAATTACATGGCAAAGCACTCAAGGCAGTTATACTGTAGTCCCAAGTGCGCTGCCGAAAAGAATAGAGATAAAGCAAGGGATAGGGAACGGGAAATAAGAGCAAGGAGGGCGGGGACTTAATGATTCTTAGCATTGATCCTGGCAACGAAGTATCGGCCTACACCCGAATTGATAAAGATTTAAGACCTGTTCAATTTGCAATAGTAGACAATAAAGATTTAATAGAGGCTTTATCTTATGGAGATTTTGGAGCATCACATTTAGCAATAGAAATGGTGGCATCGTATGGTATGGCAGTGGGAAAGACCGTTTTCGATACAGTGTTTTGGATAGGCAGGTTTTGGCAACAAGCAGCTATGCCTATTCAGCAATTAATTTACCGCAAAGATGTAAAGATGAATCTTTGCCATAGCATGAAAGCCAAAGACGGCAATATCAGACAGGCATTGATAGATCGGTTTGGCGAAGTAGGCACCAAAAAGAATCCAGGCTGGTTTTATGGATTCAAAAAAGATATATGGTCAGCTTATGCAGTAGGGGTTACTTACTACGACTTATATTTGAGTAAACCACCAACCAAATTTTAATCGGATACCGAGCAGGTGTTGCGAATTTGAAGCGAAAATATATTTTATGAAGTTAGCTCCACGAATGGATATTTTAACGCCTTATAGAGGCGTACAGAAGCCAATAAATTAATAAATCCCTTAACATAGGGCTTTGGGGTGATTGCAATGTTGCGAAGGTTGATTGAATGGTTTAAAGAATGGCGATATTTGAGGAGTGAACGGGCAGGAATTAAGGAGGGCTAATATGAGCGCAAAAGACCTACAAAGATACGAACAATGCTTTGGTTGCCACAACATAAACCGGTGCGAGAAGCATTGGGGTTATGAATGCAAACGCAATGGCGGGACAAGAATCCCGGTAATGAGGGTGTCCCCTCAACAGTTGTCGAGAGAAATAATTAAACCGATAGAGCCGATTGCAAGGCCTCAAAAAGTAGTCAAGGAAGAACCAATTAAGACCATCCCGGGACGGGGTAGGTTTTTGGGTATTGTTCCAAGGGAGAAATTGCTGGGAGGGGTGGAGATATGATTAGCATTGAGACAGCTAAAGCGTTAAAGGGGTTGGAGTGGAAACCTAAAATGGGAGATTGGTACTATTTTGGTGATAGTGCTGAAAACCAGAGTTTGGTTATAAATCCTTCTGAAAAAGAAGTACCCGAAGGGATCTATTTTGCGCCCCGCCTTGACCAACTGCTGGCCGAGATTGAGAAGCGAGGGTATATATGGGCGGTTGATGTACTCGCATACAACGAAAAAATACAGGGTAACGCAGTAAGTGTTAGTAAAAGTTTTGAATGGGAAAATGAAAAAGAATTCAGGGCCGACTCCCCCGAAGATGCCGCCGCCCAAGCCCTATTGTGGATATTGAAGGAGGACAACCATGAATAAAACCATACTAATAGGCCGTCTAACTGCCGAACCTGAATTAAGGTATAGTCAAAATGGTACAGCAGTGGCTTCTTTTACCCTGGCCGTTAACCGTAAATTCAAAAAGGATGAAGCCGATTTTATTCCCATTGTAGTCTGGAACAAGCCCGCCGAAAGCTGCGCCAACTATCTTAAGAAGGGATCTCAGGTGGCAATTGAAGGCAGGATCCAAACCCGGAGTTACGAAACGCAGGACGGGCAGAAAAGAAAAATTACTGAGGTCATAGTCGACTCTGTTGAATTTCTATCCAAGGCAAGCGGTAACCAAGTTCAAAACAGCACCCAGAAGCAGACTAAAAAGGACGATTGGGGCGAGTATGGGACCGAGGTAGATAAGGGTGAGGATGAAATACCATTCTAAAAACCAGAGAGGAGGACTATTGAAAGGTGGTAGCAAATTTCATAAATTATGCTCAGATAGAGGCATTATTAAAGGCATTGCCAACTTTAAAGACATTGTTATCCAGCTTACAGATAGAACTTAAGTCATTATATCGAATGAGCAAAACTGGAGCCGCTAACCAGATAACTGATGAAGAAATACTCGAAGCCATAGCTCTAGGTAGTTATGAATTAACCGATATGCCTCGTTCAGCTTCTTCTCCAGGCGATAAAGTTAATAACATTATAATAGCCAAGGACAAAATTATGGCCGAGATAGAGGAAGGAAAGGACGACTTGGCATACTTAAAAAAACAGCTTGTAAATGATATACATGTAATATACGAGATAATCGAAAAAATGGATATAGCAATCTCCAATCTAACACCTAACCAACAATATATCTTGCACTGGGTATACAAAGAAGGGACAAGCCGTAAAACCTGGAAAGACATTGTACAGGACCTTAACAGTCACAGGCAAATGGTTCAAGATGATAGACGGGCGGCGATAGAAAAAATGGAGAAGGTATTAAGGATTACAGTAGAATCATACACTTATGTCATGGGTAAAATCGATAGGTAGTAAAACAGCAAAAGACCGGGCGTAACATGCCCGGTCTTATCTTACTAAGAAGGTATTCCGTTACCCCTGTTTTTCATTTGTTCTAGGGCATCAATCAAAATAGTCGGTAGTGGGATTCCAAGTTTACCAGCGTTTTCTAGGATTGATAACCCTTCAATGCCAATATAAAAC
>JAAYCK010000098.1 GCA_012729835.1 Syntrophomonadaceae bacterium | reverse complement strand
TGATGGCGGACCGGGAAGTGCCCCCGGACCATGCTCTGCCGCAAACCGGTGTGGGTCTGGCAATGGAAAGAATATTGGGACCGGCCTTTGTGACCAGCCCCAACTATGGCACTCGGGTCACTACCCTAATGCTGGTGGATAAACAAAACCAAGTGGAATATCACGAGCGTACTTTTGCACCTGCCGAAGGCCAGGTAGCTAGCGAGATCTGTTTAGAACTCAGCCTATCCCCAGAAAAATAAAGCAGAATGCAAGCTTATCTGCCTACATCCTGCCATCATCAGACCATTTACACTTAACTTACCGGAGGTAACGCGGGCAGTGGCTTCTGTTCCCCACCCCAGTTATGATAATCCCACCAGATGACATCTCCCGCTTTTAGCGTGATATTATTGGCTCCGACAGGGGACATCTTGCCATTGTAATAAAGAAACCAATCCACCTTCTCCTTGTTCCAGGCCGCCTTGCCGGTATAACCGGAAGCTATGCCATTTATCGAGGTTATGAACACCCCGCCATAAGCTGTTTCCGTCTTAAGATTGCCAGTTGTCAGCTCCAGAGCAGTAAGCGGCTTATCCAACGGCACCCAGCAATCGTAAATCAGGCTTTGGCCAAAATCGCGGGTAACCACCAGTCGTACCCCGGACTTCACCAACCCGGTATCATTATCAACAACTTGCTTGCCTGGCAGGTCTTTCATCACCTGCTTATCTATCTTTTCCGCTGCAGCGGGCTCGGGCTTGACCGCTTCAGGGGCCTGAGCCGGTTCCAACCGGGATTCGCCCCTGGTATCTGTTGACTGGTCAGATCGCGCAGGCATATTTTTCTCAATCACTCCATCTGTATCAGCCGATATCTGATGTGTGGATCGGGCTGCTTCAGGGCTGGCCGCGGGACGCTCTTTTCCCGAGCCGGCATTGCATCCCGCCAGCAACAAAGCCATAAACAAACCAATTATAAATACTGCACTGACTCTTTTACCTGTCATTCACTATCCCCCAGATGATTACCGCCGCCTGAGCCCGGTTCATCGGCTGACTTCCCCCGAAGCTGCCGTCTGGAAATCCCCGCATCAATCCCTGATCAGCAACATAGCCCAGGGCCGGCTTTACCCAGGTCGGCGCCTTTCCAAAATCAGAGTAGTCTGGTTCACCCGCTCCAGAACCAGGTTTTGATTGGTTTAAAGCATTGTATAACATACCGGCAGCCTCATAACGGTTCACAACAGCATCCGGATGATAGGTCTTATCCGGATAGCCGTTTATCCAACCGGCTTTAACCGCAATCTGCATTACAGAATAATACCAGGCACCGTCTGCCACATCCCTTAACTCCAGATCGGGTCCGGTAATCTTTGCTTCGAGTGATCTCTGCATCAGAGCCGCCAACTCCGCCCGGGTAATCACTCGCCCCGGCTCGAAACCGCGATTACTACCCACCATTATGCCCTGACTGGATAAGGCCTTGATAGCCGTGAGGGCCCAGGGATAATTTTGCTCCACCTCGGCATAATCAAAGGCTGCTTCCTGGTTGGCCTGACTATCAGTCGAGCTTGGGCTTTTTCCCTTTTCAACTACAGCAAATTTTGAAAAATGCGTAGTATCAAAAATAGCTGTACCGTTCTTTAAGTCAATAATCCCCGGCATAGCTTCCCACTCTCCAGCAGCATTGTTAAACCAGGCCGGGGTCAGATTTTCAGCAACTGACGCAGGATAAACTGGAAATTTTATCGCAATCCGAACGGGTTTGGCAAATTGGCTGCCATCCGGCTGCAGGTTGAACACACTTGAGCGAAGCTGGATACTATTATTTGTAATGACACCGTTACTCTTCTCCTCCGCAGCCTTTAGTGCTATTTCCCCCGTCAGCGCCCCGCCAGGAAAGAATACTATCAGTTCCTGGGCGGGATCATAGACAATTCCGCCAGCACTTGCCAGTTTATAATCAATAGCTACCTGGTTGGAGTCTAGTTTTTTCCCCAGCAGCTGGGCCTCAGCTGCAGTCATTCGCTCATTAGCATTAACTAATTTTGAACTGCCTTTTAAAGCAGACAGAACCGGTCCTAAATTCTCTAACATTCCAGTGAGTTCTTTACTGATCTGCTCATCAAGCACCGGGATCATTTCGGGTTTTATCTCTGTGGCACCAAGGTCTTTGCCGCCGTCCATGGTATAGAGCCATTCAACATTATCGCCATTCTTTATCATAGTACTTTCAGCTCCGCTGGGCGGAAATGCCCCATTAACTCTAAATAGCCACCCGCTCAAGGGATAACCCGGTTTTTTCTCGGTCAAGTTACCAATGCTGGCAACATAGCCACCCGCGCCCAACTGGTAGTTGATACCCTGACTGTCTAGAAGCCCTTTTAAGGCCTGCAATACGGTGCAGGAGCCTGTCCATTGCCATTCGGTTGCAGGCAGTATCAGGCCATTTGCTGAATCACCCTTTATTGAAACGCTGGCCTGGGCAGCATTCGAATCGGGTGCAGCGATTATTGATCCACCATCCCCCCCAGGGTTATTATTTACCGGATCCTGCGTTACCGTCTGCTGACCCGTCTGTGCTTGTTGGCCGCCTGCGGATACTGTTGCCTTATAGGTTCCCTGGTCCAGACCGAAACTCAGACTGTAGTTACCATTGCTGGCGGCAGTGACTTGTCCCAGGTAACTGTGCTTTCCATCACTTCTTTCAACGATGACACTAATCCGCTCCCCGGCTGTTGCCTGTCCGCTGACGGTCATGACGGAACCATTTACGCTCGCAGAAGCAGTCACAGCATATACCAATGCATTGGAAAGAGGAAATAGCAGGAGACCGCCGCATAATAGAATGCATATGATAGAGCTTAGCCTTCGCAACAAAATGTCCACCTCCTATTCGATCGGCATGATGGTAGCAGCCGTCAACGGGGTCCGGTCGGTCCAGTTGTTCCAGACAAATACCCGAAGTTCATAGCTGCCGGCTGACGGCAATGATAAGCCATATTGCGCATTGATGACTCCCTGTGCGGCAATGGACTGACTTAGCGAAGTATATACCTTCATCTTGTTTGCAGACAGGTCATACAATGCTGTAATCACTAGGAAATCAATGTTGTTGCCAGAAGCATTGTTTACCTTGACATTTATACCGGTGTCGCTATCCGGATGAAGGTTTCCGTTGTTGGTGACAGTCAAGGCCAAAGAACCGGTAACCGGCAGCGTATTATGATATTTTGATTTGTTTTGGGCCAGATCACCCAGGGCGAGCAAAGCGCTGCGGGTGGTGATAGAATTGGCGATGCCGGCAGTCCAGGGGGCATAGAATGCCCCGGATTCCAATTGGTATCCCAGCATTGCTTGGACCATATTTCCCTTCCATCCTGTGCCAGAAGGGCTCTGGGGGTCATGTCCCAGAGCTATTAATGCCTCGATTACTGCCGCGGTGGAATCAGGGCTCACACTTCCCCAGCTTTGAAATCCCCCGGAGAGATCCTGCTGGCTCTTGAGATAGCTCAGCGCTTGGTCAATAGCCTGGGGGTAATCGCTCTGATAGGATGATAAAGCTATCAGAGCATGGGCCGTAGAATCCACATCGACTCCCCAACCGCTTTCGTCAAAGCCGCCACCGGCATCCTGCTGGGCAGCGATGTAAGCTGCCGCATCCGCTTGATCATAGCTAACAGCGTAGCCATTTTTCGCAGCAAAATTCAGCGCGATAACCGGCCAGATAGTTTGGTTTAAGGTCACAGCCCCGACCGTATTAAAATCGCCTCCGGGGCCCTGCATACCCTGCAGTGCCGCTATGGTAGCATTAACGGTAACCGCCGGCCTCCCGGCCGCTATCTGCCCCAGCAATAAACGAGCGTAATCCGAAGCGATGGTAGCAGAGGATGCCTCCAGTTTAGGTGCGATCTCGGTACCCAACCAGCGCAGTCCCAGACCTTGCCAATCATCATATGCCACCTGCTGGTTATAATAACTGAGAGTGAGGTCGGTTTTGTTCCGAATATCCTCGACTGACACTGCCATAGCTGAAGAAACCATACCCAAGAGTATTAACATTGCCACCAATAGCGATAAGGTGGTCTTAATCCTTCTCCCCAGTAACAATTGTGATCACTTCCTATTCATTATTGATTCTAAATCGTTATTCCATATAAAAACCCCGGACCTAATAGTCCAGGGTTCAGTCAGATAGAATCTTAATCACCGTAAGCAATCCTCCCTTCTCATCCCCGAAAAGCAGGCCAAACGTTTTTGCTGGCAGGTCTCCTGGCTAAACTTCATCCTCTCCCCGCACCTTCCCGCCCGGCTTCTTTCCCTCGGGCAGTGGCATAAACGGGGTCGTCAGTATCACAGTAAGGGGTATTGCAACGGATTCGCACCGTTTTCCCTTTTCAGCAGCGATGCTGCCACCAGCAAAACTATTAAATTGTGTCTATTATGTATTCGCCTTAATCCCTGGTATCCCTGCCGGGACTCAAGATTATTGATTTACACTTCAACAATCCTCGGCACCAGCTTCCCGTCATCTAAATCGATCAGACAATAAGAGCCGCGGGCACCTCCTCGGGGGCGGGATGGGCTGCCCGGATTGATCAGCCAGACATTATCTATCTGTTCACAGCAGGATACATGCGTGTGGCCGAAAAGAACGACATCGGCCTCCTGCTCCAGTCCGCGGTAGAGCAATGACTGCAATCCCATTTTTACGCCATACTGATGACCATGCACTAAATAGAAACGCTTGCCCAGTAATTCGATCAATAATTCATGTGGTCCGGCATTGGCCAAATCGCAGTTACCTACTATCGCCTGGCAGGAGACCCCGAGATGAGCGGAGAGCCGAAGGGCGTCACCGTAGAAATCTCCGGTGAATATCATATGATCTGGCTGTATCTTTAATAATTCCCTTTTTATCGGTTCAATTCTGCCGTGAGTATCTCCTACAACGGCAATACGCATGGAACCACCTGCCTTGTATAGCTGGGAAAGTCTATAAGAAAATCATTCTGAACAAAGATATTTTTCGATCAGAGTCCTGGCCAATGCCAGAGCCCGGCCACGATGACTGATCCGGTTCTTTTCTTCCGGTTCCAACTCAGCGAAGGTCGCGGTATAACCATCAGGGACAAATAACGGATCATAACCGAAACCTCCCGTCCCAGCTCTTTCCCGGATAATCCTTCCCGGACAGCTGCCCTCCACCACTGACACCTTGCCCTGGGGATTAGCTACGGCGATCGCACATACAAATGAAGCCGTACGCCTGTCGTCAGGAACCGCCTCCATCAGCTCTAATAACTTCTCATTGTTCTCATCGTCATTAGCGCCTGGACCCGCAAAACGAGCTGAGTAAACGCCAGGGCGACCATCCAGCACATCGACTGTCAAACCGGAATCATCAGCCAGACATACCATCCCACTCAAAGCGGCATTTTGCCGAGCTTTCTTGCTGGCATTCTCTGCAAAGGTTGCCCCGTCTTCATCTACTTTCGGCAGGCCAGCAATATCATCTAAGGTCAGGATCTCTATCGATAAATCAGCCAGCATAGCCTGTAGTTCCTGCTTTTTATGCTGGTTGCGGGTCGCCAGTAAAAGCCGCTTGTGCATGGTGCCTATTCCCCCAGAATAGCTTTCTGCAGATCGATCAATTCAAAGATACCCTTCTGGGCCATAGCCAGCATGGCATCCAACTGAGCCCGGGAATAAGTATTCTTTTCTCCAGTGCCCTGGATCTCTACGAAATCACCGCTGCCAGTCATAGCTACGTTCATATCGACCTCGGCCCGGGAATCCTCTACATATTCGAGATCCAACAGCACTTCGCCGTCAAGCATACCTACGCTGATTGCGGCGACATAGTCTTTCAGCGGAATGGTATCGATAACTCCTTTATCCTTGAGCTTCTGCAGGGCCAGGTACAAGGCCACAAAACTGCCGGTTATCGAGGCGGTTCTGGTCCCGCCATCGGCCTGAATAACATCGCAGTCTATCCAAATGGTTCTTTCTCCCAGAGCCTGCATATCGACAACCGCCCGCAGAGAACGGCCAATTAGCCTCTGGATCTCCGAGGTCCGCCCGCTGATCTTGCCGCGGCTGGCTTCACGCTGGGTGCGGGTCTCGGTCGAAGATGGCAGCAGCGAATACTCTGAAGTGATCCAGCCCTGCCCGCTTCCTTTCAGGAAGGGAGGAACCTTTTCCTCCAACTTGGCGGCGCAGATCACCCGCGTATCGCCACACTCAATTAGGACCGAGCCATCCGGATGCTTAATAAAATGAGGGATTATTCTTACCGGCCGCATTTGATCATTTAACCTGTCATTTGGTCTCATTTATCTTATCTCCTTTGCCTCATATCGCTTTTTGGGGTTTATCGTTCACGTTCTCGAATATATTGTTGCCCTGGGCGTCAATAGCCACAATGCAGGGAAAATCTTTGAATTCGAGTTTTCGTAAGGCCTCAGGCCCTAATTCAGGATAGGCCACCACCTCGGCGGAAATAATGCGTTTGGATAGATAGGCTCCGGCACCGCCCACAGCCGCCAGATAAACTGCACCGTGCCTGACCATGGCCTCTACTACGCCCTGGTCGCGTTTTCCTTTCCCAATCATGACCTTGAGGCCCTGTTCGATCAATGCCGGGGCATAACTATCCATCCGCCCGCTGGTGGTTGGCCCCGCCGAGCCAATGACCTGTCCGGGCGGTGCCGGACACGGTCCCACATAATATATGATCTGACCCGGTATTTCAAAGGGCAGCGGTTCTCCCTTATCCAGGTTTTCTATCATCTTGCGGTGGGCTGCATCACGGGCCGCATATACTACGCCCTGCACCAGGACCTCATCTCCCACCTGCAGTTTTCTCACTTCTTCCGCACTCAACGGCGCCCTGATCGTCTTCATAATATCCTCACCCCAAGCGCATATTTAAAATTATTTGAAAACTGTTTTGTTCCTTCTGTGTGCTATTATTCTCATAACTCGATCTTTATCCTGCGGGTAGCATGACAGCTCAGACTTACCGCCACTGGTAAACTGGCGATATGGGTCGGATAAACTTCGATATTGACCCCCAGTGCGGTGGTATCCCCCCCCAATCCCTGCGGACCGATACCGGTGGCGTTGATCATGCCGAGCAACTCCTTTTCCAGAACTGCCAGATCAGGGCGGGGATTGCTCTGATTCAATGGTCTGAGCAAAGCCTCTTTGGCCAATAGTGCGGCCTTTTCCATATTGCCACCGATCCCTACCCCGACTACAATTGGCGGACAGGGATTGGGCCCCGCCTCGGTGACTACCTTAAGCACGAAGTCTTTGATCCCCGGCAGACCTTGTGACGGCTTGAGCATGGCAACCTGACCCATATTCTCACTGCCAGCCCCCTTGGGCAGCAGGTTGATGGTCAGCCCGTCTCCCGGTACTAAGTGGGTATGGATGATAGCCGGGGTATTGTCCCCGGTATTGATCCGGTTTAGGGGATCGCGAACTACAGAGGCTCTGAAATACCCTTCCTGGTAGCCCGTGCGAATCCCTTCATTTATAGCTGCTTCCAGATCACCTTCGACTAGCAGCTGACTGCCTAACTCCATTTCAACTACTACCATTCCGGTATCCTGACATAGCGGTATTCCCTCTGTCTCAGCCAGGTGGGCATTCTCCAGAATAATATCCAAAATGCCTGCCGCCCGGGATGAGCGCTCTCTGAGACGGGCTTCCCGCAAGGCCAGCAATACGTCTTCCGGCAGCTGCGTATTGGCAGTAAGCACCGCCTGCCGCACCCGTTCTTTTACATCATTGCTCTGAATTCTGCGCATTTTCCATTCCCCCTGAAACACAGCATCCGATGGCGCCATTAAGTTGAGGTTCGGGAAGCCTTAGTACTTCGCGGCCGGTCTCCCGCGCGATTATTTCCTGCAGGGCTTTATTTAATGCCCCCCCGCCTGACAATACAATAAGTTCACTTGCCATCTGCTGCAGCATACTGGCACTGCGCCGATAAAGGCTGAGATTGACACCGGCAGCCAGTTCCTCAAGAGAACACCCTTCCACGATACGGGCTATGATCTCGCTCTCACCAAAGATGGCACAGGTGGCATTAAGCTCGACCGGGGCCTTACTGTAGGATGATAGTTCCTCTACACTCATGCCCAACACCACTGACATGTTCTCCAGATAGCGACCCGAACTAGCCGCACAGCGGTCATTAGTCATGAAATCCACCGGCCGGCCCTCCCGGACCTTAACTACCTTGGTATCTTGCCCGCCAATATCAAGCAGGGTAAAATCATGTAATCCAGTCTGAAAAACGGCCCCCTTGACATGAGCCTGTATCTCAGGTATCTGTCGGGCTTGCCCCATCTGTACCATGATCTTGCCATAGCCGGTGGCTATCACCTGATCATCGGCAAAACCAAGCTCACCGAGATCCCAGGCCAGCCCGCTGCGCAACCTGGCTCCATAGTTCCGGTAAAACCAGATAGTATCGTATAGGGCATGGTTTATTACCAGGCCATCCTGCATTTGCACTATTTTAACATTTCTCGAACCCAGGTCGATACCTAGCATAACAACCACCAAAATAAGAACTTTTTTTGCCACAGATTAACACCAGATGGACACAGATTTATCTGCGGTAATAATGTACTTATTTAATCCCAGAGTTTAGTCTCCGGAAATTCCGAAACCTTTTCGAAAATCATCTAACCATGGATTATGACCATCATTAAATATACCGTGTCCACTGTTACCGAAAAGTCCCTGATGACCTCTTACTCAACCTTATTCTGATCACTCATAGTCTTTTAATTCAACCCATATATATCAATACCCGCGTAATAATAATCTGTGTGAATCTGTGGCTAATTATAAAATCCGTGTTCATCTGTGCGCCGCAGGCATCTGTGTCCATCCCCCTCCGGGGACAACGATGCGCCTTCGCGCCATTTAGGTCGCTGTGTAAAATTCTTCGTAACCCCTCGTAACCCCTACTTCAGCATATTGACGAATGCCTCCAGCCTTAGCCGGCTGCGGGCATCCAGTTGACCGGGCTGGTCACCTTCCAGGGTTAGAAAGGGCAGTTTGAGCCGATCCCGAAAAACTATATCCTCGATCTGCCGGAAACAAAAGGTCTGGGTATAGTGAATAATACCATCTACCTGCCTTAATGCTAGCTGCTCCTCGATATCCGGCAAGCGAGCAAAAGCACCGTAAGGATAGGTATAGTCCAGGTACTGCTGAATAAAATTTTGAGCCGAATTAGGCATGGAGAACTGCCGCTGCACTTCGTTAAAAACTACCCGGGCACCCAGGGACTCCAAATAGGGATATAGATCTGTATATATGGGGGGGACTCCTATGTAGGCAAGCCGCACCTGATCCCGAAAAGGCTGACGACGACGGGCACTCTCAATAAAAGCGGCTAACTCTTTATCAAAACCATGATAATCGCCATTGAAATCACTGGATGATACCAGATAATAATGATTCTCCATGCCACTAACCAGATTGTCCTGCCAGGTCATGCGGTCCAATTCCTGCAGGCGTCCCCGGACTCCTTTAAGCTCGTCCCACACTGCAGTAACCTGTTCCATGTCAACACCGAATCCTGCAGCCAGCTTGAGAACTGCCTGTTCTAGTTGCGCCCGGTCCCGGTCAAAGGGAAAGGCAAATGGTATGATGTTCTTACCTTTTAGCTGCAGGGTCTCCATCAGGGCCAGCGTATTGCTGCAGTCTCCCTGCATAACAGCAATAATTGACTCCAGGTCTTCCTCCAGGGCTACTGCGTAGAGCCCCTTGATCCATCCGCAGGTATTGCGGGGATAGCCGGCTTCCTCAGCGGCGGCGACCAGGGCATGGGACCGGGAACTTCCTATGAATATGTTATTCAGGTCGACCGGTATCAATCCGGCGGCTATAATCACCTCAACCGGGATACTGGTAGTAAAACCAACCGTACTCATCTTTGCTCCTTTTCCCGATATCTCTGTTCAGACTATAGTCCGTCCACGCTGATTTTATTTACATAATCAAGGGTATCACCGATCAATCGTCTGCCCACCTGGTAAAAAGATTCGTCATTGCCATTGACATAGAAGCTCCTTACCGGCGCTGCAGTACCCTCGTTAAAGAGGTCTTTTTCGGCAAATACCTTTTTCAGATCCTCTATAGTATCACATGAAGGATCGGCCAGTCTGACATCTGGTCCGACATATTCCTGAATAACCTTGGTCAAAAATGGATAATGAGTACAGCCCAGCACCAGTGTATCAATGCCCTTATCCAGCAGCGGCTGCAGATACTCGGCGACTGCCTCCCGGGCTTCTTCGCCATCCAGCATGCCTGCCTCGACCAGGGGCACGAATTTGGGGCAACCTGCCTCAAACACGCTGAAGCCTTCATCAATAGCCTGAATCTCGCGGGTAAAAGCCAATTGTTTCGTTGCCGCCAGGGTAGCAATAACTCCGATCTTCCCATTTTGGGTCACTCGGGCAGCGGTCCTGGCTCCCGCTTTTAATACTCCCAACAAGGGCAGGTTATAATCATCCTGGATAAACGGAAGCGAGATGGAGGAATGAGTTCCGCAGGCTACCACTATTGCTTTGACCTTTTTTCTCATCATAAAGGTCATGATATCCCGGGCGTAACCCATTATTTCCCACTCTTCCTTGCTGCCATATGGAACGTGCGCAGTATCACCAAAATAAATGAAGCTTTCATCGGGCATCTGATCCATCAATGCCTTTACAACGGTTAAGCCACCCACTCCAGAATCAAAAACACCTATGGGATTGTTCTTTCCCACTGTCAACACCTCTAAGAATAGTATTATTTTAGAAAACAAAAGACTTACACACTATACTAAAAATAACTAGCATATAAACAAATAAAAGGGGGTTTAATTATTTTGCACCCCCGAAATGATAGAGCCTATAGACTCCTTAAATAATGTATCACTTTTAGCTTCTATATTCTACTTTTTCACCATAATCCTTCTCTAAATACGTGTTCTAGGCCGGGCTGTCACCGGCGAAGACAGATCCACTGCCCCGCGAAGACTAGTAACATCTTCCCCGTTGATCCTGAAGCTTACTTCCTTTATCGAAGGAAACTGGCTTAATGTGGCAGCAAGTGAATAGACCATTATCCTCTCGGCCTGTTCACTCTCCAGCTTAATAGCCTGACTGTTGAAGTCCACTATACAAAGACCTTCCGGTTTGATATTGATATCAAGCAGACGCGTATCTGGTGGAAATACTTCGCCGGCACCTTTTAAAGGGCCCTTGATCAATTCCTGGATGGTGCTCCGGGCGATACCCTCAGTCTTATCTATGCTACGGGTTTCTACTACCAATCCCTGCCCGTCATCAGCGGCAAAATATAGCTTGATTTCTTTTTTCTCAACTGGCTGGTTCTTTTCGGCCTCTTTTTTAACCTGGACTTTAATTTGTTTTTCTGACTGGTTTGAATCCAATCGGGGAGCAAGCTTTATCATATCCTGCCAGGACATAATCTCCGTGCTGTTTTGCGACGCATTTTGGCAGCCTCCACTGATCAGACAGACAGCCAGTACCACTAGAGCCAATACAATAATCATTTTTTTGCTCATTCTCTCAGTCCCCTCCATATTCTTCCTTACCAATGAATACGAAGCTGCACACCGAAATATGCCGGAGGGTAAAAAAAGAGAGCACCGCCAGGTGCTCTTATGAAGGAGGAGTTATTAAAGCAAACCGCGTTTGCTTTCGATCCTAATAAATACTCATTTGCTATTATCCCGCGCGGAAGTGTCAATGCAGTTGCTTCTGAATATAAGATAGATCGCTGTATTAAGCCAGATTCCTCTTGCTGTCCATCATGTTCTTCTTTTCATGCCGTACAATGTTAATCAGGTTATCCTTATTCAGATCGTCCACCAGGTACAACACTCCATTAGCCTGGTTGGCCAGCTTCTCCAGGTAGAATCGGTTAGATTCCACACCTATGCAGATAAAGCGAATCCGATTCTGTGCTACATGGGATCCTGCTTCCAACCCGTCGGCTAGAGCATCCATAGTCCACTTCGGGATATTTGGTATACCATCAGTTATCAGGACCATCAGGGGATTGCGGACCCGATTGTCCTTGATGAGATTAACCGCTGTCTCTATCCCGTCTGCCATCGGGGTCAATCCGGCCGGATTAATGGTAGAAAGCCCTTTGGACAGAATCCGCTGATTCTTGGTAAAGGGTACTACCACGGTACTGCTGCGTTCCTGGAACGTTACTACCGCTACTTTCTCCTTGCCGGAGAGCAGCAAGTGTTCTGCCAGAAAACAGGCTGCCTGCCTTTTATCACCGGCCATACTGCCGCTGGCATCGACCACCAGACATACATCTATGGGAATGTAACTCTTTTTCTCATAGTAATGAAGGTCTTCCTTCTTAATAGATAACTGGCTGTCGCCGCGCATAAAGCTGTTCTTGGTTGCTTGAATCACTGTTTGGGGTACAGCCAGGTCCCCAGACCAATTGGCTTCCGAATTGTTCTTGGTCTTATTGCGGTTAGTGTACTGAACCGCAGAGGATTGTTGATCAACCTTGCCCAGCTTCTTAAAACGTCCTCCACTGCCGGGCATTTTGCGAGTATTGCGCCTTATTTCCGTTTCCAGTTCACATTTGTGGTTGACCACAAACTCCTTGAGCTGAAGGCCTTGTTTGGTAAGAATCTTGCCAAACGGTGTGTCCTTCAGTAAACCTAACTCTTGTAATTGCTCGATATCGTGCTCGACATCGCCCCACTTTTTCTTCTGTTGTTCGACTCCCTTGCGTTTAAAAACGTTAGTAGAGTAGCTTTCCATGAATTCTTCGATCTCATCTACCCCGCCGAATTTCTCCGCCAGTTTTAGTATAAGCTGATTGACGTTCTCCTTGTCGGGCATCTGTTTGGCATGCTGCCCCTTGAAATTCTTCCAAGGCAACTTGATATAGCCCGCATAACTCTCGCGTTCTTCCTTCTGGTTACCGTGGATGATATTACGAACCTTCGCTAGCTTAATCCCGGACTCTATGACCACCGCTTCCACGGTCTCAGCTATGACATATACCAGATAGTATTCCTCACGATTCAGGCGAGCCAACACATGGACATGATCCCAGCCTTCTTCACCCTCCTGATAGGGTTTGACCACGTTCTGAAAAAGCTCATACATGACGCCCTTTCCCTGATTAGTGGTGATGAATATCTTATTGGCATAATCAGCGACCATCTTGAACCGCTCATCTTCAGCATACTGGAGATGAGGGTCCTTCTCGATAAAATGCTGTTCCATTTGCCAGAATATAGCCCGGGCTATATCCCGCGGATCGATTTGACCTGGACGATGATAGACATCTATGTGGACAACCTGGTCGATATCCACATAGTCAAGGTATTTCTTACCGGCATCGCGATTAGTCAGTATCTTTATCTGGCCTTTTACCCTCTTTTCCGGCATACGGGCATGGGCTTTACGGCTAACCACTGTACTTTCACCTAAGCGAATGCCCTGTTCCTGGCCAAAGTATAGATTGAGATAATTACCTATCGAGGCTGCCTTATCAACATTTGTGCCTTCACCCATCATGAGACTACACCCCCTTTTCCGATTAATTCGGGGTTAACGTCTTCTCCGTATTGACCAGTTCTCCGCGGTGCATATCCTTGAGGGCACGAGCGTTGTTTGCAAAGTATTCCTCTTCTTCCTCACGTGGTTTGTTCTTTTTGCCCCGGAAACTGAGGATACCATCCTTGTTGCCGCGCGAGTCAGTATCGTTGATCATTCGTACCAGCGTATCGCCATCGACACGATGTTTCAACACCAAGGGGATCATATAAGTAACATCAGTAATCTGGACTTTGTCCCGATTCTTGATAACACTATGCAGGACAGCTCCTTGCTGCATGGCTTCAATTGCCCGGATACTCTCTAAATTGTGTTTGATATACAGACGTGCTATATAATTGCGCAAGAAGTCAGGCAGATCAGTCTGCTCATACAGGTGGCCCCATTTGATGATATCTTGCCGCAAAGCTTCATGTTTGGCATCGTTGACCTTTTCAGTCTGGCTTGCCTTCTGCACCCGGTGCATATGGGAATTTTCCTGCAGCATGTTGGAAAGAATATCTAGCGAATCAGGTCTTCCCATATAACAGACCATGTCGAAACGGTCCGACAATTGACGGCGGATTTCCTCCAGGGGGCCGGGATCTTCGTCAGGATTGGATGCTGCCCAGATGGATACATTCACTGGAATATCCACTACTGGGAGTCCAGCCTCTTCTATCTGCAGGTGACCGGGTTTATTACCCATGACATCTAACAGTATATCTGTGATCTCCGGTGAGGTATCAGCTAATCGGTTAATCTCATCGATAAAAATAATGCCGCGATGGGCCTGGGGGATAATACCGGGTAATAATTGTGCTTCCGGGTGAGCCGGATCGGTTAATCTGGAAAGATCAATACTTCCAGCCACCGTGCCCACCTTAGTAGAATGAGAAATCTCTAAAAATGGCATGGGAATTATCTCTGTACCCAAGGCTGCAATCTGTTCAAGATCTAAATGCCGATGGTGGGGACAATGGGGCGCCTCCGGATCACAATTATATATACATCCTTTTATTCTAGTTATATTAGGGAGGATCTGCCGGGAAGCCCTCATTATAGTAGTCTTGCCAGTGCCCCTCAATCCTTCAGCGTGCAGATGTAAGGGTTCACCGACATAACTGGATACGATGGACATTGTTACTAGGTCAAACAGGGCCTCATTGCCCTCGTAGCGCTCCAGCTTGTAAAATGGTATCATGAGTCATCACTCCAATCTGTAAACCCAGAAGTTTCGAACAGGTCCCATTAAAACAGTTACTCCCTCCTGTATTCTGTATACCTGTCTTTGCGCAATGTACTCCTCATTTTATGGCTCCGACAGAATGCCGTTCCCCTGCCAGTTCCATTAGATACAAAACTTCCTCCTTCCTCAGCTTTGCTTGAAACGTTCTTTTTCTCTTACTATACTATATATCATTTTGTGATTTATTTCTCTATGTCTACGACATTTCGTTGAATTAAGTGGATAGTTTGCCGAAGCTTGTAACTATAATAACAAAACCTGGTTTGGTTAGTAAAGCCCAATGTTTCCGTTATAACTCCCCTTGGTAAAATGCCTGTATTATCAGATCTTGTTTGTAGAAAACCTCCGTCAGAATAATTATATATTAACATTTTTAGTTCCTATTCGGTCATTTTTTTAAGACATGCCATCATAAAAATAGCATAACTTGTTTTACACTATCCCCAGCTTCTCTTTCAATGCTCTGGCCTTGGCTCGGCTTAGAATTACATCCTTGTTAAGTATACTTAAATGCAGTACATATGAACCTTCAGTAGAACTCGCAATCTCTTTGACATAGTTCAGATTTACGATGAAAGCCTGATGAGCCCGGAAAAAGCTGATATTGTTAAGCCGGCTCTCCAATTCATTCAAAGTGTAATTGGTCATATAATCTCCAGAAGAGGTACAGATATACACTTTTTTACCCTGGCTCTCGCAGTAAATTATGTCATCCTGATTAAGCAGGCTAATCTTGCCTTTTTCGCGTACTGGCAAACGATTAGAATAGATTTCGTAGTTGCGGTAACGTTCCAGTATGAAATCAATCCGTTCCTTCAGTTTGTGCTTTACCATCTCTTCGACCACATCCCGATGAGCGATGCGCACTTTAGCTCTTTCTATGGTCTTTTCGATTCTTGTCAATTCGATAGGCTTGACCATATAATCCAGAGCTCCCAGTTCAAAGGCTTCGACCGCCATATCCTTCTTTTGGGTAATGAAAGCAAATAGTGGCGGTTCTTTGAGTTGATTCAGCTTGTAGGCGGTTTCCATCCCACCCATTTCGGGCATACCTATATCAAGAAACACCAGATTGACCTTGCGTTCCTGGCACAAAAGCAGAGCCTCCAGACCATGCACTGCTTCTCCAATAATCTCAACGTCCTTGATCTGTTCTAATACGTAGCGCAGTACTATTCTTTCTCTTTCATCATCATCAACTACTAGCACTCTTACCGACATAAAATACCATTCCTCATGTATTACGGGTATAATTACCCCATTTTCTCTATTAATAAATATAAGAGATTTGTCGCGGAAAAACAAGCAAGCAGCTCGTATTTTACTATTGCAGACTGGCTATTAACGCTATGCAATGTGTGGAGAATTTGCTAATCTGATTTAAGGATAGCGAAAGGAGTACTCCGATGCGTTACGAAGGAACCGTTTACCGCCCTCCCAGCGAAGCTGGAAGTTTGTTGATCCAGGCTACCATTGGCTGTCCTCATAATAAATGCAGCTTCTGTTCCATGTATAAGGGAACCAAATTTCGGCTGCGGCCGGTAAATGAGATCAAGGAAGACCTGCTCGCCGCTCGTGATTATTACGGCGAGTACGTTAACTCGCTCTTTTTCCCTGACGGTAATACCATCATAATGAAAACCGAGCAACTGGTGGAGATATTGGAATATGCCAAAAGCCTTTTTCCCCATCTGGAAAGGATCACTGTTTACGGCTCTGCCAAGTTCATCAACCGCAAAAGCCAGCATGACACAGAACGCCTCAAAGCCGCTGGTTTGACCCGGGTACATACCGGTATGGAAAGTGGCGACGATGTGGTCCTGGAGAGAATTAATAAGGGCACTACCTCCGATGAGATAATATCAGCTGGAAAAAAACTAAAAGCGGCGGGGATCGATACTAGCGAATACTACCTGGTCGGCATAGGGGGACTGGAAAGAAGCCGGGAGCATGCACTGGCCAGCGCTCGAGTACTTAGTTCCTTCAGCCCTGATTTCATTCGGCTGCGCACCTTCGTCCCCATACCCGGTACGCCACTCTACGAAGATTTTCAAAGCGGTGCCTTCCAGCTATTGAATCCTCACCAGGCCTTGACGGAGATCAAGCTGCTGATCGAAAATCTCGATTGTCAAAATACTATCGTTCTTAGTGATCATGTTTCAAACTACTGGGATGTAAATGGTCTGCTCCCACGTGACCGCGGCAAGATGCTGATGGCTCTGGAACAAGGCCTGGCGATGGAGGAATCATATTTTCGCCCACCTCATCTCAGCCGTTTGTAAATAAAAAAAGCGTCTCAAAACGGATATAATATCTCCGTTTTGAGACGCTATCCCGTCTCAATTATGATACGGCATTTTCAGACCAGTAATTGCCAGCCTGCTTGATGCCTAAATAACCGGCTTAAAAATATTCCGCATAACCCTACGATCCTGGCACGTAAATTGCATCTAATTCTAGCTTAGGGGGGATATACACATAGGGGTGTATAACCAATACGTTGCGGGGCTTGAACGGCAAATAAGCCCCCTTTTTTTTTGCCCAAAATGCTGACTTCCGCCTGAGGAGCAAAGTCATAACATATTGATCATCAATCCGCCAACCCCGGCGTAAGTCCCGATGGTGGCACTCATGGGAGCAACTATTACCGGATTGATTGGCTGGTACTTCTGTTCTATCTTCTCGGCCAACCTACGGGCATCATCCTCACAACCAACATAGCTGATACCGATCCAGCGCTGACTGATATCATCGCCCAGGTCTTGTTCACACATATGGATAAGGCGTTGCATAGCTTTCTTACGTCCCCGGACCTTGTCCTTTACATATGGTACTCCCTTTTCCCGATCATTCCTTAAAATCGGCTTAATATCAAGCATGGTGCCGGCAAAGCCTTCGATTCGGCTGAGCCGCCCTCCCTTGACCACATTCTCCAGGGTATCCAGCGTAAAAATAGTCTCGGTTTCTTTACGGAGAGCTGTAAGCCGGTCAACTATGGTCTCAAGGGGCATTCCTTGCTCGGCCATAAGAGCAGCCTTGATGGCAAAGATTCCGGTCCCCAGAGAGGCAGTAAGAGTATCAAATATTACTACTTTTTCGCTGCCGAGCATATCGCAGGCTACTCGGGCAGTTTGGCAGGTTGCACTTAAACCAGAAGACAAACCCACAAACAAAACCTGCCCTTGTTTCTTCAGTCCATTCTCATAGAAATCAATAAAGGTCTGCGGATCCGGCGTAGAAGTCTTAGGCAGGTTTCTGGAAGATGTCATCTTTTTAATAAAGAGATCAGGGGACAGCTCTACCCGATCCAGGAAGGTTTCGCGGTCATCAAAACAAACCTTCAATGGAATGATATCGATCCCGAATTGTTCCAACTGGCAATCCGGTAAATCACAGGAGGTATCAGTCACTATCTGAATACCCATTGGCATCCCCCTCTCTGCTCTGAACCTATTAACTCTTGAGCCCGGGCGGCACTATATATATATCGTCGCCCCTGAAATCAAAGAACTCCGATAATTTCCAGTATACTCCCCGGCTCAGGCGGGTGTCTCCCTCCCAGCGGTAGGTGATATACGGAACATCGCCTTTCAGAATCAATCTGGTCTCTTGGGAGAGCGGCATCTCTTGCAGATCGTGAAAAACCAGCTTGATCCCTTCCGCTTCTTCCATATAGCCGCAGGCCAGAAAAGGCACATCCTCGACCGTGAGCATGCTGAAATCCTCACCCAATCTGATGCAGTAATTGCCGTCTTCCTGGCGGTCGATGTGCTGGGCCAGTATATTGAGGATATTCCTTCTGAACATCTCCACCTGTCCAAAATACCATTTGCCATTTTTACGGATGGTGATTTCCTGTAAATCCATTACTATCTCTCCAAAGCAATTTATAATTTTTAATTCTAAATTTTAAATTAATGCAGGAAAGCTTCTGCTTTCCTTCCTCAATTAAAAATTGATAATTTATAATTGAGAATTGTTATTTCATTTTAGCCACTTTCTCCGATATCATGCAAGAAGAATCAAGCTTCAGCAGATAATTCTGATAGATGGCTTCGATTTCCTCTTCGGTAATCTCCCGGCCGCCCATACGCAAACCGGCCAAGCCAAATCCGTGTTTCCTGGCCAGGTGCCGGAAATACTCCATGGCTTCCAGCGGAAGCTTACTGCCGATACTGTGGTCATTATAATCCCCTTCCAGCGCCAGAAGGATCGTCTCCGAAAGGCAAGCCAGGTTAACACCGTCACGGTAACCGAGATTGGGGCCAAAGCAGACATCATCCGGATACCTGACCAACCCTCCTTCGAGCACCAATACATCATCACGCTCCTGATAAACCTCGGGAGAAACATCGGCCGGACGAGCCACATCACAAACCACCGTCCCCGGCTGCAGATGGTGAGAATGTATAAGGTATTCCGGAGAATTGCTGGCGGCAACGATCAGTCGGCATTGCGGAAGGGTCTCCTCCAGGTTTAAGCTATAGGCGATCGGTCTTTCCTTGCCCAACAAGCTGCTTACCCGTTCCAGCCACTCAAAGGTAAGATTGCGTCCCAATAGGAGATCTTGCAGTAACGAGTCTGCTGCTGGCTGTGTTGATGTTTCCAACCCTTGCCTGGCCTCATCCAACCACCTACTCAATCCGCCGAGTTCCCCGCCCTGCATCCTTTTCCAGGCCAATTGCAGCATCTCATTCGCCAGGGCATCCAGCCTGCTGTTGCTGGAAAATACACGTCCGGGATTGCCTAAAAGTGTGATCCTGGCAGCTCTTTCCGAGAACAGCATGGCACAGGCGCGGCCGATCGAGCCGACCGCGCCGACTACCGCCCCCCGTTCATTTTTCGTATCGATCTTCATCTTTTCCGCCCCTTCAAAAAGGGCTTCCATTGCCATCAGGGTGGTAAAACTGTTTCCGCTGGTTATTCCCACGCCTCGGCCCTGGACATCTCTTCCTCCGCGGGTCACCACGGAAGTCAGGGCGCCGAGACCGACTATCCCGGCTCCCAGTTCACGGGCTTTATCAACTGCGCTCTGGATGATCGCTACCGTATGCTCACGCGGCAGGCTCATTATCTCACGAGCGCCCAGTGGCACTCCGACCAGCCAGCCCTGAGCTATATTGCCGTTGGCCCCCTTGAATGCCGGCATATGACAGGTAGTCCCCGGTTCACTGGTCTGTGCCTGCCATTTCATAAAGCTGTATAGTTCCTTGCGGCTGAAAGCGATGAATGAAGGATTATTTGTGCTGACGTCTTCTGGCGCCGGATAATGGATAATAAAAGCGAATTTATTCCGGGCTTCCTCTCCTTCAGCCATCTCCGAAGCCTTTACCCGGCGGGTAATGGAGCGATAATCCCGAGTGGCCACCGGCAGGGAGCAGTCACCGATAAGATAGCGATAGAACTGGGCATAGTCCTGGTTATACATGATCTCACAAACCCGGCTCAGGGCTTGGATTACCCGGTCGATCTCTGCATAGGTTATGGTAAGCGATGGTTCCAGGCGCAGAGTCATGGAATCGTTCAGGAATGGGGCCAATCTTATGTGATGAACATTAAGCAAATAACCGGCCAGCAAGGCTGTAAATCCTCCCTGATCGGCAATAAAGGAAATATCATATGAACCGATATCCTTCAGGTCGGTGAATTCAATCCCGACCATTAGGCCTAGACCGCGTACTTCCTTGATAACTCCGGGATATTGCCTGGCGAGGTCGTTGGCCTTTTCCAGAAGATATTTTCCCTTGGCTTCAGCCTCTCTGATCAGT
Organism: Syntrophomonadaceae bacterium; assembly: GCA_012729835.1. Lineage (GTDB taxonomy): Bacteria > Bacillota > Syntrophomonadia > Syntrophomonadales > Syntrophomonadaceae > Syntrophomonas_A. Next base: position 66,558 of record JAAYCK010000098.1, on the reverse strand, counting down.
TCTCCATCATTGCTGAGCAATTTCTCCAAAACCGCGATACCCACAGCACAGGTAAGATTATTGTTGGCAAAGGTGGAACTGTGCAGCATACCATATTCCTCGTTCCAAACCGCCGGGGTGCTTATGGTTACCCCCAGCGGCAACAATCCGCCGCCCAGGGCTTTGGCCGATAAAAGTATATCGGGGGCTACCCCATCATGTTCACAGGCAAACAGTTTGCCGGTCCGGCCCAGACCGGTCTGGATCTCATCGAGGATAAATACTACGTTGTATTCATCACAGAGATGGCGTACCGCAGTCAGGTAACCCGGCGCAGCCACTATGATGCCGCCCTCACCCTGCACCGGTTCAACTATGAAGGCTGCTATATTCTGATGTTCCCGGGCAAACAAGTCTTCCAGCACTAAGACATCATTGAAGGGCACCCGGACAAATCCCGGGGCTGGTGCAAAAAATGGCTCTTGATAGGAATCCTTGCCGGTAGCGGACAAAGCTCCCAGGGTTTTGCCGTGAAAGCTGTTGCTGGCAGAAACGATAATTTGTTTACCACTCGCCGAGCGTGCTAATTTAATAGCCGCTTCTACCGCCTCTGTGCCGCTCTGACAGAAGGTTGAGTAGCAAAGATCTCCTGGGGTAAGGTCAGACAGCATATTGGCCAACTTCAGTGCTTCAGCAGGTAATGAAGGCTGAACCAGACTGGGCAAGGCTCTCTCCCGTATTTCGTTAAGCTTATCCCATATAAAATCCGGATTATAACCGAAGGGGATAGCTCCATACTGAGAAATAAAATCGAGATAGGTGATCCCTTTATCGTCCTCCAGATAGTGTCCTCGGCCGGATAAGTAGGTCTTATCAAGATGAAAGGTGGTAAGTACTTTCTTCAAACTTGGATTCAGCAGATCCTGTCTTAGGTTAGTCATAAAACTCCCCCTCTATGTTGTGCACACTATTGTGCAAATATTTCAGCAATCATAAGGAATATTTTATTCTTATTTCCTGGCATGTCAAACCTTTTAGCACGAAAAAAATCTGCATGAATTTAGCCGCTGGCGGAAATAGTAAAAAAGACTAAGAAAAACAGGTTAGAAAATGCATTGGAGGTGAATTGATGGAAGAGCATCATGATATTGAAAGCAGAGAGGGTTACGAGTTGGGCACCTGGGCTTTCCTCAGGACTGGTTGGTGGATCCTGCACCTGGTCGCCATAGCTTTGGTTTTTTACCTGGGTTATATTTACGGCGCACGCATATTCTAAGCAACCGGGGCGTTTTACCTGTAAAAGATTTTGCTGGTGAGACGCCTCTTGCCATTGCCCTTGAAGCCTGCTCCGCTTATCATTAAAATGTTGATATAGAGATGAAAGGGGGCAATAGCATGAACATACACCCGGTTCTGGAAAGGATATTTGAACTGAGCGGTGAGAAATTTGCATGGTTCCGGAATGGAGTTGAGTTAGAGATAATCGATGGTCTGCGTAATAAGGACCGTCTTACCGAGAAACAGTATATAGCCGTTTACCCGCACCTGGAAATACAGCGGGGCGATATGCTGAAATCGCTGGAAACCGGAACTGAGTACTGGATATACTTGTATGACTTCGAGATAGCCGAAGGAGAAAAATTTCAAGGGCAAGCCTTTCATGTAAGCGCAGAAGAATGGGACATCATTCGGCAGCAGATTGAAGAAGAAATAAGCACGGAATCCAGACCGAGCCTGGAGGATTACATAGGATATCTGCAAGCCCTGACCCGGATCCAGGCTCCGGAGGCCGGCCAGGAATTCGATATTCTCTTCAGTATTCTGGAAAAAACATTGGGACAGACCGGGATCGAATGGGGAATCCTTAAAGATTTCGTCTCTCTTTTTGATGCCAACCCCTGGCTGGAAGAGGCGGTAAGCAATATCATCATGAAGTGGTTGAAAAAATAATTCTTAAACTGGGGGCGGATTGAAGTGCTCCCCCGGTTTTAGTATCCGCGTTACATCCAGTAGAAGAGATACAAGTAGACCGTAGACATCACGATGGACAGTATCATTAGAGGGAATCCTATCTTGAAATAATCAATAAAGCCGATATGATAGCCGTAACGTTCAGCCATACCAGCTACTATGACATTGGCTGAGGCGCCAATAATTGTACCGTTACCACCCAGGCACGAACCCAGGGCCAGAGCCCACCAGATGGATTCCATCGGCATATGGGTCAACTCGCCTACTGTCTGCAATAAAGGTATCATAGTAGCCACAAAAGGTATGTTATCCACAAAGGCCGAACCAATGGCCGAAACCCACAGAACCAGCAGGCCGGTCTTGATCGGGCTGTTGCCGGCTACTCCCAGGGTCCAGCGCGCCATGTCTTCTATTACTCCATTAGCCACCAAACCGCCTACCAGTACAAATAAGCCGCCAAAGAAAAATATGGTGGGCCACTCAACATGCAGCAAGGCTTCTTCAGGATCCTCCCCCACCAGCAGCAGAAGCAAACCCGCTCCTAATAGAGCAATAGTTGCCGACTCCACATGGAGATATTGATGCAGAACAAAACCTAGTATGGTGAGACCTAGAACCAATAAAGATTTCTTTAAAATAGCCCATTCCTTAATGTAGTCCACCGGGTTTAATCCCATTATGTTTTGCTGTTTTTCGGGAGCTACTTGCATATCGCCTCGATAGATAACTACCAGACAGGCAGTGGTAACTATAAGGATGATGAAGGCTGGCAAGCTCAGGTTAAGTAGGAAGTCCATAAAACCCAGCCCGGTAGCGCTGCCGATCATGATGTTGGGCGGGTCACCAATTAGAGTAGCAGTCCCGCCAACATTGGAAGCCAGGATTTCCGAGATGAAAAAGGGCATGGGGTTAATATCCAGCCGGTCAGTAATTGCAATGGTTACCGGTACTATTAGCAATACCGTCGTCACATTATCCAGCAGGGCTGAGAGGACGGCAGTAACGAACACCATTGCAACCAGGATGTAGATCGGTTTTCCTCCCGATGTACGGGCAGCCTTGATAGCCAAATATTCAAATACCCCGCTTTTGCGGGTTATGCTCACGATCACCATCATTCCGATTAAGAGCCAGAGTGTATTAAAATCAATAGCTTCCTGAACTGCTTGTTCCTGAGTGATCACTCCTAAGATCAGGGCAAGAGCAGCCGCCACCCATATCACTATAGTGCGATGGATCTTGTCCGCAATAATCAAGGCGTAGGCCGCTACAAACAAAATAATAGAAATCCAGTAAAACATAACAACCCCTCTTTATGTTCCAAATATGGTTCTTCATCTATAGGCTCAACCTGCATCTCTCAAAACAATAAAAAAGTGAGCAGCCACAAACAAATGGCTACCCACCCAAGTAAGCCGGTTCTCATAGAAAAATATTCCTATCACTTGTGACTTAGAATATCTTACCCCGCGCATCCGATTTTCATCGACTTCGCGCTGACCGATGACTATTATTCAATATAAGGATAATTGTAACATTGACCGCTATCCTTGTCCATCTCTCCTCGGTGGGTAGGTTAGTTAAGCAATGAAGATCGATAAGATGACAAAACTAAGCACCGCCAGGATCTCATTTGGGGAAATTCTTAATTTGTAGTGGTAATCGCTGGCCCGGGTCAGGTCTACCTGTTCCTGAATCTCATCGCTATGCTGCAAGGAATTGGCGATGAAAACAGCCAGAATATTGGATAATGCCTTTAGTTTTTCCGTAAAACCAAGCGAATCATTCTTTATTATGATTCGTACCTGTTCCATAATGTCCTGTTTGAACTGGCCGGCTGAACTGGTCAATTGGTTCATTACGAGCATTACCATGCTCAGGTATTTAGCCGTGGGAAGTCCCAAATAACTTAAGGGGAAAAGGATAATATAGAATATTTCCATGATCACTTGCAGTGGTGTGGTAAAAAAGTACAGACTACAGATGTACCAGATAAAGAATATCTTGATCAACCTTATAATGGTGGCCGCGAAGTGATAAGCATAAGTTGGTCCAGGCAAGAATTGTTGCAGCAGCATGGAGAGCAACAAGCCGCAGAGGTAAGGAAATAAGATGAAAATGCCATAGGCGGTCAGGTTTTTCAGAATGAAGCGCAGATCACTTCCCAATAGGACAGTGATCACTGCCAGATATATCGAAAAATACACCAGTTCCAACCGGTTGTCACAGAAACCCACGGCAACGGCGAGTAAAATGGTCAAAACGGTCTTTATCCCCGCATCGAGCTTAACATATCTATTTTCTGAAACGGCTGGTTTTTCATACAATCGATTCACATCCCGGAATGTCTAGATGATTTCCTTGAAAATGCCTCTTTTTTGTATTTCACCTATGGTCAATTCACCGATAGTACCGGTTATTAACCCGGTTACCACCGCAGATATCAGAAGTATTGGAATATAATAAAAAATGACCGACTCACCCAATATCAATGAGGCCACTCCCAATTGGGCAGTATTGTGGACTATGGCACCTACCACGCTGATGCCCTTGATGCTGAACCATCGCGCCAGCTTTCGATAAAGCAGCCACATGGCCGTAGCACTCAACACCCCCCCGGTCAGGCTGAAGGGCAGGACCGTGATACCTTTGCTCAGGATCGCTACTACCAGACATCTCAGTATAACGATAGTCATGACATCTTTAAAATCTAAAAAGGCTATTGCTATTATGGTGATAATACTCGCCAATCCCAGTTTGACCCCGGGAACAGGAATGGGAACGGGGATGATCAGCTCCAGTAATGAGATCAATATCGCATTACAAATCAAGATTATGATAATGGCATCTTTTTTCTTATTCATAACTCTTATCCTTTTGACAATGCCCCGGTTCAGGAATCTATAGTATGCCACAAACTGGACCATCAGCGCTGGCAATCCCCTCAGTAGGTCAGAACGTCAACCTGCTTGTTGTCACCGACCATGGTGATGCTTACCCGGGAAGGAAGACAAACTGCTCTGGTTCCTGACCGGGTCAGCCAGCCGGTTTTAACACAAGTTTTATTGGGACAATCAGATTTCAAGAATCTAATCCTGCCCTTTTCCGCCAGGATAGTCTGATGAATGCCCTCTTCGTGCAAATTAATATACAACGGCTTATCAATACTTCTTAGGTCGATTTTTTCGACCAGCTTACTGTCCTGGGTAATGACAGCGGTAAGGTTCTTAGTGGTGTCGGCTTCCATTGCATTCCAGATCATAAAGGCAGCGGCTATTACCGCCAAAGCAAGTATCAATATTTTATCACCTGATTTGAACATAGGTGTATTCATTAGATGCATCCTCCAGGTGAAATTTCCCGTTTAGCCCTGGCGTTACGTATATCTTCTTATCGTTGGTGATAAAAATGGCTTCGGCCTTGCCATAATGGCGGATCAGTTCGATTCCCTGGTCAAGACCTAATACATAGGCTTTGGACATTCCATCGGCATCAGTAGAAGATGCGGCGATAATGGTCACGCTCATTAAGCCGCTGTCGGGAGGATAACCCGTTTTCGGGTTCAGTATATGACAATAGCGCTTGCCGTTTTTGATAAAATAGCGTTGATAGTCGCCGGAGGTAACCACCGCTTTATCGATAACATCGACTACCCCGACGATTTGGCCGTTTTGACTGCGGGGATTTTGGATGCCAACCTTCCAGGGGTTCCCGTCAGGTTTGCTGCCCAATACGACAACATTACCACCCAGATTGGCAAAGGCTGAAGTAACCCCGTTTTTCTTGTATATATCCCTGACCAGGTCTCCGATATATCCCTTGGCGATACCGCCCAGATCCACCATTTGACCGGCCCTGGCCAGACTGGCCGAACCGCTTGCTTGATCGACCTGAACATCACGGTAATCCACCAGCCCAACTAGCCGTTTTATAGCTTCATCTGATGGTATCCTGGCATGATCGGTCCCGATACCCCAGGCTTTAACCAGCGGAGCTACCGTTATATCGAATGCAGTCCCGCCGCTCAAATCCGAAATCCGTCGGGCCCTGGTCAAGATATCAATGGTTTCCGGCTGCAATTTGATATAGCCCTGGCCAGCATGGCGGTTAAGCTTATTGATATCTCCGCCGGGCTGGTTGATAGTCCACAAGGCATCCAGCGTTTTTATTCTGGCGGAAACTTCATCAGCCGCCTTCTGCGCATTAGCTCCGTACACCTGCTGATTAATCATAGTTCCCAGCGCAAATTCCTGCACCTGCACTGGTTGGGATTTTCTCAAACCACAGCCAGCGAAAGAGACTAATATAATTAAGATCAACAATACGTAGAATGCTTTTTTCATTTCGTATCCAACCTTTATATTAGTCTCTCCTGTTATGGTGTATTACTATTTATTACGATCAGACCGCCTGAGTCATCTCCAGCGGAGGGACCTTATAGGTCTTGATCGCATTGGTAGGACATTTGGCTAAACAGACTATTTCCGTACATTTCTCCAGGCAGATGCTAGAATCTACCACCGCCAGGTTATTTACCATCTTGATAGCGTCATAAGGGCACTGCTTAGCGCAGATCCCGCAGCCAATGCAGGCAATCTTGCAGTTTTTTCGTACCTGGGCACCTTTCTCGTTGGAGTTACAATATATGGCCACCGGGGCATCCGGATTGATCATCGCTATAACGCCCTTCGGGCAGGCGGTAGCACAGGCGCCGCAGCCGGTACAATTATCCTTGTTTACCACTGGCAGTCCCTGATCATTCATTACCATGGCATCGAATACACACGCTCTTACACAGTTCCCCAACCCAATGCAGCCATATTCGCATACCTTGGGCCCATTCTGCAGAATAAAAGCAGCTGCACAGTCGCTAATGCCGTCATAGACATATTTCTTTTTGGCAGTAGTTATCGGTTCTGCGCATTTGACAAAGGCGAAACGGGGCTCAATCTCGGCAGCCGCCTTCCCAGTTAGTCTAGCTACCTCATCTGCAATTATTTTTTTACCGGGGATACACAGATTGGGTTCAACCTTGGGATCCAGCACCACTGCCTCGGCGTAGGCTGCACATCCGGCAAAACCACACGCCCCGCACTGCCCCTTGGGTAATATATCTTCTACTATATGAATCAATGGATTCATTTCAACGGCAAATTTCTTATTCGCGGCGGCCAGAACCAGACCAAAGAATAAGCCTACCCCGGCCATAATGACAGTAATCGTTAAAATAGCACTCATGTTATCCTAGTCCTCCTTTCTATTTGATCATTCCGGAGAAACCCAAAAACGATAATGCCAGACATCCGGCAATAATAAAGGCCACTCCCAATCCGTCCAGTGATTTGGGGACATTGGCGAGTCGCAATTTCTCACGGCAACTGGCCATCAACACAATGGCCAGGGCAAAACCGACGCCGGAACCAAAGGCGTTGACTACGCTCTTGGCCAGGTTGAAGCCGGACTCAACATTTAATAGCGGCACACCAAGCACTACGCAGTTGGTGGCGATTAGCAGCAGGTAAATACCCCACATCTTGTGCAGATTCGGGGTGTACTTCTTGACTATCATCTCCAGCATCTGTACAAAACTGGCGATCAGGAGAACGAATACGATCGTGGTCAAGAAGGTAACATTCAATGGTACAAGAATATAATTGTAAGCCAACCAGGCAAAAACAGAACTGATCGTAATAACCGCGGTTACTGCCATGCCCATCCCGGCTGAAGCGTCATAGTTTTTGGAGACGCCAAAGAAAATGCATAAACCCAGGAAGCGTGTCAAAACAAAGTTGTTTATGACCACTGCGCCCATGAAAAGCAGTAAATATTCGCTCATATCGTCTCACCTCTTTCGCCTTTGGCTTTCTCAATTCGTGCGCTCCAGATATTCCAGGCGCCTACCAGATAACCGATCAGGATAAAGGCCCCCGGAGCCATAATAAAGATCAGAGCCGGCGGATACCAGCTGCCCAGCACTGTGTAACCCAATATGGTGCCGTTCCCAAACAATTCGCGTATTACGCCCACTATAAGCATAGCCAGCGTAAAACCAGCTCCCATCCCGAAGCCATCTATGAATGAAGGCACTGGGCGGTTCTTGGAGGCGAATACCTCGGCCCGGGCTAAAATGATGGCAAATACCACCACCAGGGAAAGATATATGCCCAACTCTTTATAGAGCAACGGCGCGAAGGCTTTTAAGAGCAATTCGGCCACGGTTACGATGGTCGCGATGGAGGTTATATAGATCGGCACCCTTACCTTGGGATTGACCCAATTGCGGAAAATTGAGACGATCAGATTATTCATGGATATGACAAAGGTAACCGTGAGTCCCATCGTTAGCGCGTTTACTACCGAAGTAGTGACCGCCAGCGCCGGGCACAGACTCAAGGCCAATACGAAGATTGGATTTTCCAGGACCAGACCCTTGGAAAAGATGTCCCAATATCTTTTCATCCTATTTTCCTCCCTTCGTAATAGTGGCTGCTTCTTCGACGGCAAGCTTTACCGCCTTAGTCACTGCCCGCGAGGTAATAGTGGCACCGCTGATCGCCTGGATGGTCCCGCCATCCTTGTCTACCGTAAGCTCTCCGGCGTTCTTGCCGGGGAACTGGTCGATGAAGGGTGATTTAGCGGCTTTATCTCCCAGACCCGGGGTCTCTTTTGATTCAATTATGGTGTATTTGAGAACCTTATTGTCCGGTGATACCGCTACCAGGAGCTTGACCGCACCAGCATAACCCTTGCTTTCCGCCGGAACGATGTAGGCGATCAGATCACCGGCCTTGGTGGCTGTATAACAGCCCGGCTTTCCTGCAATAGGTGTATATTTATCCGCTCCCTGTACCAGGCTTTGGAGAGCCAGGTTTTGCAGCTCGATCTGTTTTTGTTTGGCTATATCGGCGGTAAAGAAATATACCAGCCCGATGATTATTCCGGAAAGAATACAGGCAAAGGCCAGATTCAATGCGATTTTCAATATACTGTTGTTGTTATCATTATGTTCCGCAGACATTACCCGATCTCCCCCCTTCCGTACAGAGTAGGCTGAATATAGCGATCAATCAAAGGCGTTACGCAGTTCATCAACAGGATGGAATAGCATACGCCTTCGGGATATCCTCCAAGCAGCCTGATGAGCACGGTGATGATACCGGCACCGGCGGCAAAGATTACCTTGCCTTTCCTGGTGATAGGAGTGGTGACCATATCGGTGGCCATAAAGAAGGCACCGATAATAAGGCCGCCCGCCATCATATGAAATAGGGGATCACCCGACAAAATTCCATTGGTACCGCCGAACATCCAGGTGAGGACTCCTACGGTTCCGATCATGGTCACCGGTACTACCCAATCGATTATGCGTTTATAGATCAAGAACAGACCGCCCAGGGTCAGCAGGACCACGCAAGTCTCGCCGATTGATCCGTTGCGCAGCCCTAAAAACAGAGCCTTATACAGCTCGGTCTGACTACCGAAGGTGTTTACCACCGCTTCATAACCCTGCAGCTTCAAAATATTCAGCGGGGTGGCACTGGTGGTAACATCTGCCGCCGTGGTTATTGTGGTCCAGGAGGTCATTAAGACCGGCCAGGAAACCATCAAGGCCGCTCGGCCGATATGTGCCGGGTTAAAGATATTGTAGCCCAGGCCCCCCATGGAGTGTTTAGCTACTACAATGGCGATAAACGATCCCACGATCGGCACAAAAATCGGCACCGCGGGAGGCAGGCACATGGCCAGCAGCAATCCGCATAAGAATGCACTGCCGTCGTCTATGGTGATCTTCTTTTTCATTATCTTCTGGCTGGCCGCTTCAAAGGCCACCGCTGATAAACTTCCCGCCAGAAGCGTTATCAAAGCTTGCAGGCCGAAATAATATATTGAAAAGATCACAGCCGGTGCCAGGGTCAGGTTGACGGTCCACATTATCTTCTTGATCGAATTATCATCAAATAGATGAGGGGATGACGACACGATCATATAGTCTAATGTTTCAACTTCGTTAGCTGCATCTTCCTTGGGTACAGCTTCCTTTTTTGCAGCCGCTTTTTTTACAGCTTCCTTTTGTACCGCCTCTTCCGGGGCAACCTCTTTTTGGATATCGTCGCTCAATCTACTTCCCTCCCTTTTGGGCTGACATTTTTTTGGAATAGCGAATGTAATGGATTATTTTGCGTTTAGCCGGACACACATAGGTGCAGCATCCGCATTCCATGCAGTCAAAGAGGTGATACTCATTCACTGCTTCCTCCACAAATGACCGCTCACCGAGAATACTGAGCATACTCGGGTTCAGCCCCATCGGGCAGGCATCAAGACACGAGCCGCAGCGAATGCATGGTGATTCCGGTCCATCGTTGACCTCTTCCCTGGCAAAAGCCAGTATGCCGCTGGCACCTTTGATTACCGGAACATCTGTCGTATATTGAGCCGCTCCCATCAGCGGTCCGCCCATAATAAGCTTTTTGGCAGGGGATTTCAAGCCTCCGCACTGCGCAATTGCTTCGGCAAAGGTGGTTCCGATCCTGAGCTTAAGGTTTTTGGGTTCCTGGATCGCGCCGCCGCTGACAGTAACCACCCGCTCAATAAGCGGGATGCCGTTTCTCACCGCGTCGCATATCGCCACTGCGGTTCCGACGTTCTGCACGACCACGCCGATACTCAGCGGAAGTTTGCCCGACGGTACTTCCCGCTTAAGTAGAGTCTTTATCAAGGTTTTTTCCGCACCCTGCGGATACCTGGTAGGAACGGCGGCCACTTTGATTCCCGTTCCGGCTGCCGCATGAGCCATCACCTTGACCGCATCCATCTTATTGTCTTCGATGCCTACAATAACGTTGCTTACCCCCAGTACCTTTTGGATAATTTGGATACCGGTGATGACACGCTCAGTATATTCAAGCATTATCCGATGATCCGCGGTCAAATACGGTTCGCATTCCGCCGCATTTATGATTAGCGTATCGACTTTACTGCCACTGGGCGGAGCCAGTTTGATATGGGTCGGGAAGGTCGCACCGCCCAAACCCACGATACCAGCTTCCTTAATGATCTCCAAGATCTCTGCCGGATTAAGCTTCTGCCAGTCTCGTTCGATCAGGACCCCTTCCGCCCACTCATCTGCTCCGTCACTCTCAATGGCAATAGCCTGGCATTTACCCAGAACTGGATGAGGTTGATCGGAAACATCGACCACCTTGCCAGAAATCGTTGCGTGAACATTACTTGAAACTGGAGCCTTGGCCTCAGCAAGCAACTGTCCCTTCTTGACCAGATCCCCCTTTTTAACAATTGGTACACTGGGTGCGCCAATATGCTGTTGGACGGGCAGAATCACTCGGTTTGGCAGTTCGTTGCTCTCGATCGCTTTGCCCTCAGTTGGTGATTTGTGGGTATCCGGATGAATGCCCCACTTGATTTTCCCAAGCATCTCAACCTCTCCTCCGCATCTATTTAATGGGCTTAATAACTGGTTTCACAGATTGTAATGTTTTATCCACACGTTTAATTATCATAATTGCTGCCACACCAAAAACAAGTCCCCCGATGGTCATTAATAAAGCCTGTGACATCATGAATCGGAGCGACAGGTAATAACCCAGTATAATACCACTGCCCACCACCAGCAAGGGAAAGATATAAATCATGAAGGCAACCCTGGCCATATTAGATTCATTGTTTTCAACCCAAACACTATCGCCCGGCTTGATTCCTTCAACGCTGTCCACTTCAATGATCATGGCATCGGCGCCAGGACAAACGCCGCAGTTCTCGCAATCGCTGTGAACGCTGCACCGAATCTTGGATGTCTCCCCATTGGTCTCGATTACGACTCCTTCGACTTGTTCAGACATGACACCCCCCCTTCATAACAAGATTATATAACCTAAACACGCAAAAAACGTGCCTGATTTTTTATCAAGTATGTCTATTGAAGCCAATCCTGCCATGAGATGGGCAGTGCTGTCCTGGCAGAATTCGATTATCGCTACCAGTCCTGATTAATTACTACTGTTTAATAAGGAATTTTAACATAAAAATGCGTCATATTTGTGTTAAGAATATGTTAATTGCTCAAGAATACTGCAAACAATATACATATATCAACTCGCTTTTCAGGAATATAATATACTGGTTGTGCATTGTGAATGTTCTAAAAATAGCCTGGGGAGCGGCTCCCATGGATAATCTTCGCCACAGATTAACACAGATGCACACCGATTACACTTCAGAATATCTCACCTAATAAAAAGATCTTCTATCGATAAAAAATAGAAGATCTTTTATAATCAAAACCCTTCAGAAAAAATCTGTGTTTTATCTGTGTCTATCTGTGGTTAATCCGTTCCCCGCATTCGTCCTCCCCCTAAGCTCTAAGGGTGGCCACCAATCTTAACGGATTGATAAAGAGATCTAAGGCATCGTTGATGTTATTGACCACGATGTCGGCCTTGCGCAAGGCTGCTACTGCACATCCTTCCGCTCCAATAACTGCTATGGAAACAGCAGCTTCCTCCAGCATCAAAACATCGTTGAAGCCATTACCAATAGCGGCGGTCCTGATTGCAGCAAGATTCACCAGGAAATCTTTTTTATCGGGGCCGCCCTGTTCCGGACTGACCTTGAACAGATTGATTTCTAGCTCTTCTGCCACCATGGCAGCTGACCCGAAGGTATCCGCGGTTAGTAAATAAATGTCAAGACTATCTCGTAGTTTAGCTATCCGTTCGGCAACTCCCGGCACCAGGATTCCATCTTCGGTGATGGTCCCGTTTTGATCCAGCAACAGATTGTCCAATTCCAGGGTTTGATCTCTACCTGGCAGCGAGATCTTAATCATTTAGCATTACCTCCAATATGACTTGTATTAGAACCTGAACGGCCATCTGCTCTTATGGGAAACCGTTGGTGGTTTCGGCATAGTCGCCAGATCAATGAGTTCAGGAACACTAACAAAGCGGTATCCTTTTTCAGATAGATCGGCCAGAATCAGACGTGTAGCCTCTACATCCATTTTTCGTTCCGGTACCCTTCCATCATGTAACAAAATTATCTGACCAGGTCTGATCTGATCACTTACTCGCTTGGCCATCAACTCAGGAGTGGGCGCGGCTTTATTGTCAGCACAGATGCTCCACATTATCACCTCATAGCCCGCCTCACGAACAGTTTGCATCAAACGCTTATCCATGATGCCGCGCGGTGGACGGAAGAGGTAGACACGCTGACCGGTCAGGCTTTCCGATACATCAGAAGCAGCCTTCAATTCCCATTGGACTTGCCTATCATCCAGCGTTCTCAAATTAGCCGGATGGGTAAAAGTATGATTGGCTATCACATGCCCATGTTCACTAACCTCTTTTACTATACCCGGATATTCCTTCATCCTTTCCCCGATCATAAAAAAGGTAGCCTTGGCTTGGTAGTGATCAAGGATATCCAGTATTTGAGTGGTATAAACCGGCATAGGCCCGTCATCGAAGGTAATGGCCACCACCTTGTCTTTAACAGGATGGTCATAGATAGCTCCCGGATAAGACCATACGGTACGCGGATAGAATACTGATAAAGAAAAAATGAATAAAATGGTCAGCAGTATCAGGGGAAAAGATCTCTTCTTGTCCATTAGAATTCTCACCTTTTTTATCAAATTCCATCAGGTATAACATTTTAGGACGCTTTTTATTTTTAATAACAAGAATATTTTCCCAGTATATAATGATTTGAACGGGTGATAATAAGTCTAGAGTCAGCGATACCGAAGGTACAAATCAGGTCTCTCTACTAAGAGAATAAATCCTGGTTTATAAACGACAATCAATCAGATAGTCGTCCAAGCCATGAGGTACGCTGGCTTTTTTTATTGTGCAGCGCGACTAATACTGAACTTGCGGCCGGCAAAAACTAACAATAAGTAACATAATCCAAATATCACTGGCATCCAAAGCAGCAGATAATAATACACGGGTTTCCCGTAGAAGGCATAATCTGACAAACAAGAAAGCAAGGGTACCACCGGAGTATACCAGAACTGAAGCACGAAGAATCCATAATTGGCTTCACCCCACATACCAGCTGGCATTATACTCATAAGGCTCAGGATAATGCCCGGCAGCTGCCAGACCAGAACTGTCAGCAGATTACGCCACCATACATCGTCCCGATATATAACGGCTTCAGCGCCTACCACCAGGCAAAACGCTATAGATAACAGCAGATCCAGACCAGGAAAATAAATAGCCAGGGCAAGTGCAATGCAGGCAGATAGTTGTATGACATACAGTCGAGCAATCCTCCGGAAAATGCCCTCACCCCATCTCTAGTTATTTCTAATCACCGAAACTTGAGGACTGTTTAAGAAAGTATCCGGGGTTATCCATAGATCAGGGTTAGGCGCCAAATCAATACCAGCTTGCAGGTACGCTTTCCACATGATCTTAGTGCAGTTGAATATTCGCTCCCCCGGCCGAAAAGCCAGAGGATAAAACAATCTCCCCTCGTATTTCTTAACGTTGGCCACTGCCGCTTTTTTCACAGCTTCGGGAGCGTTTACCCGCAGCAGACAAATCTCATTATACTGGCGATAGTGTTCCAGAGGTTGAACATTTACTCCCAGATCTACAAAGGCTTCCATAACTTCACCGCGTCCCAAGTAAATGCCCACATGGGAATAATGGCCATAGGCACAGTCAGGATAAGCCCCCAGAACCAGATCCCCGGGTTCCAGGCCCTCAAAAGATATCTCATTGCCATAGTACCCATCGCAGCCGTAACCGGTGTTACCCTGCGCAGCGCTTTTGATATACACTCTCATTGCAGCATGCGGGTCGGTAAAAACAGAATACTCTTTGAAAAAAACGATAGTAGTTAATAATATGCAAAACAGCGGGAATATGAGGATGTTGAAACGAGGAATTCTGATTTCCAACATTTTATTCATTAGCTCAATGCCCTGAGCAAATGAAGCTGCAGACCTTTCATCGAGACTCGCCTTTCTCTAGAACATCAACCAGTATTTTGAGTATATCGATCTCACTCACTATACCTACCAGCTTATTGCCCTCCATCACCGGCAACCCACATATTTTATTGGTGATCATAATTCGGGCAGCAACGATCAAGTCATCCTCTGGACTTACCGTAATAGGATGCTTGGTCATGATCCAGTCTACCGGGGTTTCGGCTATCACTCCGGGGCGGTTATAGGCCTTTTCTATATCGTGCTGGACAATAATCCCTACCAGTTTACCATCAGCCAGCACCGGAAGACGTCTGATACCTTTCTCGTGCATTAAGGCCAGGGCCAAGCTTATCGGTTTTCGATCATCAATGACGAAAACTTCTTTGATCATAATATCCTTAACCTTCATCACAACCACCTCTTGACATTATTTTAACATATCTGTACGAAAATACGTATTAGCACCAGCCTTTATGAACGAAGACCACTCCCAACTAAGTGTTTCCAAAAAGTTGCGGTGATCCCCTTCAGAGCATGTAGAACCCTGTACGAAAATACGTATTAGAACCCCTCTATAGGTACGAAGACCACTCTCAGCTAAGTGTTTGCAACAACTTCCGGTGACCCACTACCGTGATGTGATCTGCCCGCATTATGAAAAAATCACCAATGCTTCAAAGGTAACCTCGGTAGCAAAACTCTATATAGTAATATAGAGGTGATTTGTTCATGCAGGCAGCATCTGTTTCCGCTATGCTCCGAGATGATTATCAATTACTGCAAAGGTATCTGGAGGGTCGCTTGATAAAAAAGATTCTCTATTGTACTGAAACCAAGGTCAGTATTCTAATGGAAAACAATGTGGTTTTGGATTTCATTCATTTGGAGGACGAGATAATCTTTGATATCACGCTGCCGTCCGGGTGATATTGGGGCATGACCCGGGCATTGTCTGTTAAACAGCCCATGTTTGCGATACAATACAAGAAAGGTGCGCTGCAATAAGTCCCTTAGTGCGCCTTTCATTTTTCCGAATTTCTTTTCCTATGCGTGGCAAGGTATGTTCTGTAAGAACAAGATGACCGGGTGGGATTAAGACGCGCAGTATCCTAAAAAAAATCAACCGCAGCGCCCCCCTGGATAGTGAGGAATATCGCCGTCTGGTAGAATACTATGAAGGTATACGTCACTCATCCCTGGAATCTTATGCTCTTTTTTATAATGATTATGCTGAACCTCTCTTTCGGGAGTACTGTATTTGGTTACCGGGCTGTGCCCTGGATTTCAGTGATCTGGTCAATTTGTTAATAAAACGGCCGGAACTGCGTAACAGTCTGGCAACTCAGGATTTGGCGGCACTGCCTAAGGAATACCAGCAGTTGGTGTCTGATTTATTAAGACAAGCTGATTCCCATCTTGTTATTAACCAATTATTGGAAGCCATTAATAAGCCAGCCGGCGACCAAGACCTTCTGCCGCGTCCCCGTGAAACAGACCTGGTATATAAATATGAAGAAGGCAATCCATATAAAGAAATTGGATTGAACACTCATTTTGAACGATTGGGGCGTTTTGTCTTTATTACCCGTCTGCAAAGCTATCGTTACTTAACCAGGAATAAGGCCAGCCAGGACCGGATACAATATGTATCTCCCGACTGTCTGGGAGGAATTTTTACCAACAAAGAGAAATCTATTTACTACTATATCTTTTTAACTGAACCCAACCAGCTCAAGGCCCAGAACGCAGCCCGGCTGCTCAACTTGACCTTATATGATAAAGGCGGAGGATTCTAGATGCAGCTATTATTGGATCAGTTTTACGAGACAGCGCAGAACGAAGACCTCTTTCTCTATTGGGAAAAGGAGGTCAATTTGCGTCATCTATTACGAGAAGCAGAGCCAACTGCTGGTCCGCTGCAACTGCGTGATACAGAAGAGGTTGATTTCATCTTTCGTTCCCTGTATTTTTCCGGGCAAAAGAATCACTTCTATGCCATTGTATTTGACAACATACATCAACTTCCGATTTTAAATTGGTTCAACCAGGCCCCGGAATGGCTGAAAAGCGGTTTTTTCTCTTTTCTCCCCTGGCATTTGGACCAGATAAAGACGCAACCTTCAAACTTATTGGGGCTGATTAGGATATATCGTGAAGAATATCAATCTGCTTTCCAGCCCATAATCAATATATTTAGTCTGGAGGCATGCAACTATCTGTTGCCTCGAACGGCCAATGCTGGATTGCGCAAAATGATCCAGGCTCGTCTGGACTTCCTGCAAACACTGCGAGGCGAGCATACCTACGGTATTATCAAAGACAACAGCAAAGGGTTGCCTTACCCCACTATTTTTGGAGATAAGCTGGCCCTGCTGCGCCAGGCAGTCGAACTGCTGCAAAAAAGCGGTCCGGCCTATTTCCGCGAACCTTATAGCGCTGAACGCTTCAAAGTCTTACTGCAGTGTGGCGAGTTAATGTTTCGCAGCGGTCTGCTGGAGGATGCCCTGGCCTTTTTGTTGGATAGCTATGAGGATTATCGTGAAAAGAACCGACTGGTGGACATGGTGGAGGATATGGCTATCCACAAGCAATTCAAAAAGATATTGCGCACCATTATTCCAGTTTACGCCTTAATCTACCATCCGCATCAGGCCATGGAACTGGCGAGTGAGATATTCCGGCGGGACTTCAGTCAGATTAATCCGGATGAAGGTTCACTATATTACCTGGATCTGTTTACCAGTGTATATTCAGGTTTATACCGTCAGCAACCTGATATTGTGTATGATTTGGCTATAAAATCCGGGACCATCAAGAGATACTGCCCGGGAGAACCTGAACTTATCAGCATGGAGGAAGTGCAGCAAGGCTTGACCCATGAACGTTTAGAGCAATTGCAGCAAGCCTATCGACAGAAGATAGTCTCACTGCCGCACGAAGCCATTACTATTATGGAAATGGTACGACTGCTGGCGCAGCTGGGGCTCGTTGAACTGACTCACTCTGAAGCCAACCACTTGCTCAACTCCTATATGGGTCTCTGGAAATGGATTCCTACCCAGTGTTTTCTCAATCAGCAGATCATAGATCAATTGATTCCTCTGGCTGAACGTCATCACCGTCAGGAGATAGAACGCATCCAGCCCTGGCTCGACGATAACAAAGGAGACAAGCTTAAGGCCGAACTTGCTACTAAGCCAGATCTGTTCATGAAGAAGAGCGAGGATATCAGAAGAGCTATTTTATTGGGACACTTTACGGGGGTAATGTAATGGGGGAGCGCGATCTTTATTTTAATCAAATCGACGAGCATCTGGAATCGCTGTTGGAAAGGCTGTTTCTCGAGATAAACTCAGCCTCTGCCGCCAGAGTCCCAGACCAAGGGGTCCTGGAAGGTTGGGACCGTTATTTATATGAAATAAACACTTTCTATTATCGCAGTTTTCACGACCGCTTCTTTCCTTATTATCATGCATCAATCGGTGATTTAATAAGTAATAATCTGCATCTGCATCATCAACAAGAAGCGCTTTATCAGGATATTCTGGCTAATCTTCGCCGCTATGCACAACTTTATAATCAGGTTAAGAAGATATCCTCCCTTTTAAAACAGAGCCGTGAAGAGACCAACAAAGAACTGCTCGTCGTGATACGGGATCAGGACCACCATGCCGTTGAACTTCTCTACACCATGAAGAAAATGAGAGATGGCCTGAGTTCACTGCAAACATTTCTGCATTATCTTAGTGAACTCGAACAGGATAAGAAACTGCTGGATCTATTATTGGGAACCATCGCCTTCGACCATTCGGTCCTCAACTTTATTACTGGCCTGGACCTGGAAGATCCTGAGGTTTCAGCCGCCTGCAATCGCTTGCTGCTGCATATGGAATATCAGCGCAAACTTCTGGCACGTATGGAAACCAAGGAAGCAGATTTCCAAACCATAGCTGAGAGCAATCTTCAGGAAATAATCGATAAACAGAAACAGCTACTCTCCGATAAGAGCTTGAAACCAGTAATGAAGCTCTATGATGAGAACCTGCACCGGTCTATATCTCTTTATATAGAACTGCTTGCTCAATATATCAAGGTCTGCGATGATGATGCCGCCAGAAAGACTGCATGGGATTTCTGCATTTGGCTGGAGCATAGTCTTACCCTGATTGACCGTATCCTTTTATATGTGCCGGGACAGCAGGGCAGCATCCTGTCTTTTGTCCACGCCTTGCCGGAACTAGCGCCTGAGGCGCTAACCAAATTGGATCTGGCGGTTAAAAAACATATAGACAGGCTGGAAAGTGCTATCCTCAACCTTTCTGCAACCAGCGATCCGGATTTCTCATATCACAGTAAAACCATTCAGGGCCTGTTGGATGAGACCCTGCCAATAATAACCAGCGCACTGACCACCCCGGCCATAATGGCTATAACACCTTTAGCTTCCCGTTTACATCGGGTCGAACTGGATCTGCTCTTTGCCCGTGATCAGCTCCTGCTGCTCAATGAAAAACATAGTCACGCCCGACGGGTTCAGGACAAGCTGTTGCAGATCATCAATATGCTGGATAATTATCAGAACCTGCTGTCCAATATAAAATCTGATCTGGAACGCTTGCTCAATCCACGCAATCTGGCCCGGACCTGGAAAGATGTAAAAATAAAGATCGACCGTATCCCGTTGGAAGTCGGCCAGGAATTCCCCCAGGATCATCTGGATCTGCTCGATCGGCATAAAATCGAAACCCGCATCGCCCCTCATATCAAGAAAAATCATCTGGTACTCCTGGAAGAGGGAGATATATTCCTCATCAAGGTAGAAGACCAAACTATAGAAGAAATCCCTTACCTGGTCATAGCTCAGAAAGGTTAGCTGTATGGATCTGGCAATAGATTTCGGAACCTCATACACCAAGTTGGGCTGCCTGCAAGATGGTCGTTTTATCAATCTGGCCGGCAGCGATATTAATGTTCCCAGTGTAGCTACCTGGCTGCCATCTACCAACAAATTATACTTCGGCCGCCTGGCTCTGCGCCTGCAGGAACCGGGAGCTCACACTGCGCGTTTTTTCAAACTGATGCTGAAGCGCGGCCCTTCATTTCACTTAGGTCCCTATGCCCTGCCGGAATTGATGAGCCAATACTTCTCCTTCCTGGTCGATGAATATATCACATCACGACGTGCTGCAATCAGCAGCCTGGTATTGTCGGTTCCCAACTATTTCGGTCTGCACGCCCGTCGTTTATTGCTCGAAGCGGCTCAGGCAGCCACCGGTACCACGAATATCCGCCTCCTGCCCGAGCCGGTGGCGGCTCTCCTGGGGCACAACCACAATCACCCCGCCCAAGCCCTGACTGGTGACATACTCTGTATCGATATCGGAGGCGGAACTACCGATTTCAGCTTTCTAAGTCTGTCCGGACAGGGAAAAGAGATCCTGCTGGAGGCCCAATTTCAGATCGGAAATGATGCCTTTTCCGGTTCGGAACTGGACCGCGGAGTGCTCCATAATATTTTTTCCCCAGCCTTCACCATGCAGACCGGCATGGTTATGCCAGATAATCTGATGCTGGAAAAGAATCTGGATGCCTTTGAACGATACCGCTTGAACAGCTTAATGCAAAAGGCTGAAGATACCAGGATCAAACTGGGGCAACAGGGTTACCTCCACTGTGATATCCCCGATTTTTGCCAGGGACAATCACTGGTTCTTGATCTCGAACCCGAATTTTTTGATAAACAGATGGAACCGATATTCACCCGTCTGCGCGACTATTTTCTGAATAATGTACGTACTAAGGCTGAAAGGCTTGGTTTTTACCGGAACGGCCAATGGGAGCTGGACCATGTCCTTTTGCTGGGAGGTGCCTCACTGACCCGAGGTGTAAAAGAAATGATATCCCATCTCTGCCCAGGGGTCATGATAATATCACCGCGGGAAATGGATAGCGCCGTGGTAAGAGGACTTTGCCACTGGTCCGATGAAGGGTTCTCAGCTAAAACCACCATCAAGAACATCTACCCCTTTGACTTCTATATCGAGAAAAAAGCTACTGAGTCGGACAGCTTTTGCCTGGAGAAGATTCCGTTTGATACCAGTAACCTGGAATTAGACCTGGAGCAGATCTATCCGATCTTTTCTTTCCCGTTCCAATCGGATTATAATCTTGCCGCTGACTCGGAAAATCTCCATTGCCGTATTTATGAAATTAGCGAAGGAGAAGACCCCAACGATGTTACTCCGGACAGATTCCTTGGGCAGGAGATCCTGTTGGAAACCGAGGATGAAAATAATCTAATTGGAGAAAACGTAACAATATGTTTGAACCTGGAACAATCACGTATTGAATTAACCGGATGTGAGATAACCGGGGGGAAAACTAAGTCTTTACTTGACTGGCGGCATGAACTGCCGAACCATCAGCAGGCGGCTTTATCACTGTTGAAGGATTTCCCCTTAATCGATAAACGTCTTAAGAATGACTTCGATCAACATCTGCAACAGATCAGTGAATCCTCTGCTTATAAGTCCTGGGAAAATACCGCCTTATACAAGATGCTCTACCTGATTCAAATCCTGGAAGGGAAGTAGGTTTTTTTATTTAACACAGATGGACACAGATACATGACCACAGATTAACACAGATTGGGATACTTTATTGCCACAGATTCACACCGATTTGCACAGATTTAGTTTTAAAAGGTCCAAATGATTTTGTGTCACTTCTATAGTTGATAAGGGTGCCATTAATGGCGCTATGGTTAGCTCAGCCCCTATTTCCCTCGGATACGGGATAGCCATGATTTTCTTCCGTCCTGCTGTTCATTACGCCAGAGTTCCAGGAACTCATCGATCTTCTTTTCCCGTTCCAGATTGCGTGCCTCAACCTTACTCTCAAGCCTGCTCATCCGTCCTTCCAACCTGCGGTTCTGTTCGAGCAATTCTTCATTCTGTTCTATGATCCTGCGGGCTACGTTGACCACCTCAAGCAGGTCGCCTGGGGAATGAGTTTCTGCCGGAAGGTTTTTAACAGCAACCTCCTCACTATTTTCCAAAGCCATGCGAATAGCTGTAGTATTAAGACCCTTTTCCTTCAGCTTGAGAACCAGCTTGAGACTGTCAAGGTCAGATTCTGTATAGAGGCGGTCTCCCCTGTCATTTCGCTTGATTCTTAACTTAAGAGTATTCTCCAGGTAGCGCAGGGTATGCTGCTCGATACCTAGGATTTCAGCTATCTCACCAATTTTATAAATTCGTTCTACCATATTGGCACCATTCCTCCTCCAACTTCATAAACTGTTATCAGGTAAGCCAATAAAGTTAAACCTCAATAAATAGCAGCAAAGCAACTTAACAACTTTTTCTCAACCATCCAAATAAGGGCCGTTTCACTTATCTTGACACTTAACTTGATAATCAGCTTTATTGTCAACCTCTACTTTCCCTTCCCATTTCCTATATGGCTCATATATAGCCTGATAATAATATATGAGCAAAGCCGTCCAGATTAGGACGGCTTTTTTTCTTAGTAGTATTCCAGCAACTGCTTATTATTTGCTTTCAAGCGAACATGTTTATATGTGATAACATATTACGGGTTTTTTCCATAAAAAAGCCCCCGCCAAATGGCGGAGGCTTCAAGGTACAAATAGATTCTAGTATTCGAATGCCTCGATGGGGATATCCAGAACCGAGGAATCAGCTTCTTTGACGATGCCGGCAGTAGCCATAACATTCGGCACTACGTTCTTCAGATAGTAGCGAGCCGCCTGCACTTTACCAAAGTAGAAAGCATAATCGAAATGGTCGGGGCCAAGTTCTTTGGCCTTTTTATCAGCTATCAGAGCCTGATCCAGGATCAAACGTCCGCAATACAGCTGAGAGGTAGCAGTCAGGATACGGCGGGCATAGAGCGGCAGGAAGCCATATTTCTTCTGGCCGAAATATCCACCGATCGCCATCTGGATTCCGGTGTAGGCGTCCAGGGCCTGGCCCAGGATCTCGAATTCTCTCTCGAAGCCTTCCACTGCTTTGTTGGCTTCAAAGAAGTCTCTCATCTCCTGCAGGAAAGCGGCGAAAGCAGCACCCTTCTTGAGCATCCACTTGCGGCCGACCAGGTCCATGGCCTGGATGAAGTTGGTGCCTTCCCAGATGGAGTAGATCTTTACGTCGCGGGCGATCTGCGCTACCGGGTACTCTTCGCAGTAGCCGTAGCCGCCGTAGCACTGGATGGCTTCACCGATCAGCCACCAGGCTTCATCGGAAGGATAGGCCTTGCACAGCGGGGTGGTGACTTCAATCAGGTCATTGGCCTTGGCCTTAACTTCCGGATCGGGATCATGATGACGCTGGTCAAAGGCGAAATAGGTCTTGTACATCATAGCACGCATGGCTTCAACATGAGCCTTGCCGCAAAGCAGAGCACGTTTGATGTCTTCGTGATTTATGATGGTTACACGGTCGCCTTTGGGATTGGTCAAGAGACGGCCCTGTACGCGTTCTTTACAGTAATCGCGGGCATTGTAATAGGCATTGGCGATACAGGAGAGGGCGGCATGGCCAGTCTCCATACGAGCTTCGTTCATCATCTGGAACATCATTGCCATGCCCTGCCCTTCGCCGTCATGCTCTCTGGGATCCTGGCCCAGCAGCCAGCCGCGGCAGTTGTTTTCTTCGCCAAAGGTAAGGGCAGCGGTAAAGGAACCATGCTGACCCAGTTTGTGTTCGCAGCCAGCAGTGACAGCATCATTGAATTCGCCCAGACTTCCGTCATCATTGACCCAATACTTGGGAACTACGAACAAGGAGATGCCTTTGGTACCGGGTTTTGCGCCTTCTACGCGGGCGAGGTACAGGTGGATGAGATTCTCAGTGAAGTCATTGTCACCGCCAGTGATAAATATCTTACTGCCCTTGATCTTGAAGATGCGGGGATCGTCAGTCGGATAAGCCTTGGAGAGGATGTCGCCTACGTCGGAACCGGCAGTAGGTTCAGTAAGACACATGGTTCCGGCCCAAGTGCCATCCATCATCTTGGGCAGGAAAAGGCTCTTTACGTGTTCGCTGCCGAAGCTCTGGATCAGCCCGGCGGAACCGCTGGTCAGAATAATATAGGGACCGAAGGTGGGGTTGGCAGCCGCGATCATTTCCCAGACCATGGAATGCAGAATATGGGGCAGGACCATGGCATCTTCGGAGTCGTCGATGTTGCTGGTGCCCCAGCCCTCTTCCTGTAATTGATGGAAGAGCGGGCCAAAGCTGGGCGGTAAGGTAGCCTTGCCATCGACAAATTTAACCGGATTAGAATCGCCGTCTTCGTTGGTGGCCTCAATTACTTCCTTAGACATCTTAAGGATGGGGCCCAAAACGGACTTCACATCGTCCTTGGAATAGTAATCAGCAAAAGCCGGATAGTTAAAAATCTGTTCAGATGGCAGCCATTCCTGCAGAATGAATTCGAAATCTCTTATATTGTTGTATGCAAAATTAGCGGACATTTCTCTATTCTCCCTCCATTTTTAAGGAGACCCCCTAAAACGTTCAAAGGATATCCGATCCTGATTAGGGAAGCTCCCCCCTTAAATTTAAATAATCTCTACTCTACTCTACTATAACTTCCCCATGGTGCAGATAGTCTCCAACACCAAGTATAGCAACCTGAGGTTGCTGTTGTGATCTTCAATCACCCCCCCTGAAGACACCAATAAGTCCCCCGGCAAAACAATTTTTTAACCATTCATATCCAAATAATATGAATTAGTCCAAAACTTACACCGGCGAACCACGAACTCGACCAGCAATCAAACTCATTACCTGTAATATTCTAATGAAATAGATGCAAATCCTTTTTTGTATAAGAAGTTTAAATATTCGCAATAATTTAAGGCAGGGACAATAAAGCCATGGGATGTGCCCATGGCTTTAATTTGTGAGCGTTTTTATATAGATGTAGAGATCGTTACAGCTGGAATCCTATTTGTGAATCTTGCTGTCGTTATATGAAGAGTGCTGCTTCCTCAATATCCAGGACCGAGGTATCGCCTTCCTTGATTACCTCCAGAGTCCGGAATACGTTAGGGACAATGTTGCGAACGAAATACTTGGCAGCATTTACCTTGCCATTGTAGAAGGCATAGTCATAATGATCCTTGCCCAGTTCGTCGATCTTTTTCTGGGCAATCAGGGCCTGTTCCAGCAAGAGCTTGCCGCAGATCAGTTCGCCGGTGGCATGCAGTATGCGGGTAGCATAAAGCGGCAGCATCGGCATATTGCCGCCCATGACAAATCCGCCCATAGTGGCCTGGATCTCTTTATAAGCGTCAACGGCCCGCTTTATAATGGCCATCTCCCGGTCTAATCCGGCAGCAGCTGCCTGGTCGGCAGCAAAGGTTTCGATTTCGGCCAACCATTCAGCAAAGACTTGACCTTTGCCCATCATCCACTTGCGGCCGATCAGATCCATGGACTGGATGTAATTGGTGCCTTCCCAGATGGAGTAGATCTTTACGTCGCGTGCCAGTTCAGCGATGGGGTATTCTTCGGAATAACCATTGCCGCCAAAACACTGCATAGCTTCAGCGCAGAGCTCCCAGGCCTTGTCCGAGCAGTAGGCCTTGACAATGGGTGTATTGACTTCCATACGCGCCTTGACCCGCTTGATTTCTTCAGGATCCTTGGAATAGTTGGCTACATCGAAATACCAGTAGGTCTTGAAGATCAGAGCGCGCATGGCCTCAGTGTAAGCCTTTAGGTCTAATAGCATACGGCGCAGGTCCTCATGTTTGATGATGGCTACCCGGTCGGATTTAGGATTGGTGATGGGGCGACCCTGGATCCTCTCCTGAGCATAAGCGGCGGCGTTAAAATAGGCTACTGCGGTCTCACTCAGCGCTGCATGACCGGTCTCCATGCGAGCACCGTTCATCATCTGGAACATCTGGGCCATTCCTTCACCATTGCCCTCGGCATCCGGCGGATTGCCCAGGACATAACCCAAACACTCATTATTTTCGCCGAAAGACAAAACACAGGTAGCCGACCCCTTGATGCCCATCTTGTGTTCGATGCCGACACAAGCTACATCGTTGCTGCCGAGCAAGTTACCATCGGCATCAACTCGTTCACGGGGCACCACAAACAGCGAAATGCCCTTGGTTCCCGGTTTGGCCCCTTCGACCCGCGCCAGTACCAGGTGGATGATGTTCTCGGTGATATCCTGCTGGCCGCCGGTAATAAAGCATTTGGTACCTTTGATCTTATACACGCCGGGCTGGTCGGTCGGATAGGCCTTGCTGAGCAAATCGCCCACGTCAGAACCAGCATTGGGTTCAGTCAAACACATAGTTCCAGCCCACTGACCTGAATACATCTTCTCTTTAAAGAGGGCTTTTACTTCCGGGCTGCCGAAATGATCGACCAACCCGGCTGCACCGGCGGTAGCCAGCACGTAGGGCATAAATGCCGCATTGGCGCCACCCAAATATTCGGTGCAACAGCGGAATAGAATCTGGGGCAGATGTCCTTCCGCTTCCTCATCTTCATTGCTGGAACCCCAGCCATTCTCGTTTAAGAACCAGTATAAATCCTTAAATGAGGGGGGAACCGTTACTTTTCCGTCACTGAACTGCGCCTGTATACTTTCGTTATCGTCCCGGGTGGGGGCTGCCACTTCCTTGGCTACCTTAAGGGCCTGGTCCAGAATATTATCAACGTCTTCCACGCTGTAATAGTCCTTGAATGCATCGAAGGATAGGACTTTCTCTGTATCTAACCATTCCTTCAGAATAAACTTGTGGTCCCGGTTGGAAAAAAGAAAATTGGATGCCATAATCATAACCTCCTTAAATGTTTTGAAAACTTCATCCTGTCATTAAACAGGATAACCGGAATTAAATAGGGGTGTATGCTCATCTCAGTAAACAAATATATCTTCCTAAGACAAAGTCCGCAGTTCACCTCCCCACTCTCTTTGTCGGAATCCTCGACCCTTTACTCCGTTCACTGATATTACATCCTTTGATTTATAATTATAAATGATTGACGTTAATTTTTGAACATCTCGCCGTGTATTCGGACTATTTCGCCAACTTAACAATCAAAAATAAAGAAAAAAGTCACAAGGCAACAGGATTTTCACAAATCATGTTGAATATTAAGTGCGTTGACAAAAATGCATCACATAAATCAGGAAGGAGGAGTTATTTTACCTATTACTTTATTCCTTTAGGAGATATTAATTATTTATGGGAGGGGTATTCAAATGTCAAAAGACAGTCCTAGCTTAGTATCAGTCAATATCAACGATGTGACCTCAAACGCAGGATGCCTGGGGTTAATGGGCTTTGGTTTGACTACCGTACTGCTTAATATTCACAATGCAGGATTTTTCCCGCTGAATACTATGATTGTCGGTATGGGTATCTTTATGGGCGCATTTGCTCAGATCATTGCCGGAATCATGGAGTGGAAGAAAAATAACACCTTTGGCACGACAGCGTTTACTTCTTATGGATTTTTCTGGCTTTCATTGGTCTTTATCTGGTTGATGCCTGCAACTGGCACGGTAGAGGCTCCAACCGGCGGAGCAATGTCTGCCTACTTCTTTATGTGGGGATTATTCACCTTGGTTATGTTCATCGGTACCCTGAAGGCCAACCGAGCCCTGCAGGTTGTATTCTTCACCCTGGCTCTGCTCTTCTTCCTGCTTTCCGCTGAAAAGGCCGGAATAGAAATCGGCGCCTTCCTCGGATACGAGGGTATATTCTGCGGCCTTTCCGCTGTTTATACTGCACTTGCCCAGGTCCTGAACGAGATGTACGGCAAAGTCGTATGGCCGATCGGACCTGTAGGCGGCGGCGAACACTAATCAGTATACAAAAAAGCAGGCCGAAAAGGCCTGCTTTTTTTATCCCGATATACAAGATACTTCCTTACATGCCCGGCATCTTGATGAACACCTTGCGCGGATCTACCTGTTCGCGCAGTATGGTTAAAACCTCGTCGCTGGGAGCGTCAGCCACCTTGACATTATCTGGAACCAGCAGTTCAAAGGCTGCACACATCTGTGCAATCTCCACGGTCATACCCGGATTCAAAGACTTGATCCGCATTCTCTTGCTTTCCGGTTCAAAATCGAATACCCCCACCTGAGTTACCACGGCGGTCGGCCCGCCCATCAGACCGGCTTTGACGCGGGAGTCGCCGCCATCGAGCCAACCAGGGGTGGTTACAAAATCTACCTTCGCCGGGAAACGGTCCGGAGTCATCAAGCCGACCAATACTGACTTCTGCGTCAGGGAGCCGATGTCATTTCCGCCGCCGCTGCCGGGCAGGATAGCCTTCAAACCCTCGCCATATTCACCGATAACCGAGGTATTCACATTGCCATACATATCGATCTGCGCACCGCCCTGGAAGGCGATGTCAACATATCCGATCGCACTCTGGCCAAAAGAGATGGACATTTCCATGCTCATTGGAGATTTACGGAAAGTGAAGGGACAGCCGACCGACCAGGGCATATCTCCGGCTATCGGGTCCTGCCCCCCACTCTCATAGACCATGGTGATATTGGGAGCATGGGTCAGTTTTGCCAGCATGGCTCCCACCATGGGCAACCCGGTTCCTACATAAACGATCTGGTCGTCCTCAATCTCCAGGGCGATATTATAGGCCAGCATTTCCAGCGGATTGGCTGGTGCCACGTTGCTCATATTATCCCTCCTTCTTCCTAATCTCTCTTCGGAATAACTTCCTGGTAGGCAAAGCTGACCTGGGAGTCATCTATATTGGCCTGGGCAGCTTCCATCAGGCGTCGGGCATGATCTATAAAGCGGATTCCGCCAAGTTTATCAATGAATTCGTATTGGTCTTTAGTTTCGTGAACCCACTCTTGGAAGAACTCTTCCACCGCCTCTTGCTTGGGAGTGCAGATACGGACCAGCCATTCCCACCACTCACGAGACCAGTAATAGTAACCGGGCATGCATCCGGGCAGCGCACCATAGGGAAGATCGACAACCGCATCAACATACCAGAAGGGGATGGCGGCATCACTGGCGTCTCTAATAGTCATTTCCGGCACGATACGTTCTGCCGTAATTATTACCTTGCGGCAGGCAGCTGCCAGGGCAATATCATTTATTGCAGGCCCTTCAATAACCGCATTGCCGAAGCGGTCAGCTCTCTGTACATGGATAATGCAAACATCCGGGAAAAGGGCTGGTATCAGACATACCGGATCTTCTTTAGTATTAAGCGGGTTGTCTATTACCTTGATATAGGGGTTTTGTTTGATCATATCGGAACCAAGTAACTGCTTGGAAGCTACGAACGGCGTACCTAGTTGAGCCGCCTTAAAGCCCAGACCCATAGCGCCATGGCTCCAGATGGATACTATTTCAGCCATACCGGTTTTTATAGCCCGGGCAAAGTTCTTGTCATTGCCGCGCATCTCCACCCCGATATATGACAGATGAATAGCATTCACGAGTCCCAGGGACATCAGGTAAGAGGTGTTAGACATGGGGGATCCAATACTAACCAAATTCTTTTTTCCCTGGCGAATTATTTCAAAATATGATTGAATAGGGGATCTAACATACGAAAATCCAGTCTCGGCCAATATATCTCCGTCCTGGACAAATTGACCTACCGCTTCACTTAAGGACATCCTCTTATCTTTCTTGGCACGGTCTTTTTTCAGATGATACTCACGGGCGCCCTTAAAATCAACCAGACGATTGTATTGATCGTCAGTTATATAGCGATATCCCATTTAATCTGGCCTCCTTCTCTAATTTATATAACCAGCATTGGCAGAGCCATAATAGACATAATCACCCCCTCAAAAACGTCTCATGGTTATCTAGTTGCCAATTCTGCGATCGATGTTGGTATCCATAAACCGTTCCGCACGGTAATTACCCTTGTCCCCTTGCCCTGCTCTCTATCTTGGCCGGACATTTCTATATATAACGGTCATGAGTAACCCTACAGATAGACCAACTCCACAGAATACGAAGCCGAATATTAAGTTTGTTGATAATATTATATATGATAGTTTAATAACCCGTAAATAGTCACTATAGATAAGAAAATGCGGAAACATTTGGATAAATCAAACAATTAGGGAGTAATACCTTATTATTCCTTGACCTTCTTTAAGGATTGGTAAACAGCTGAGCATAATAATCATAAAGGATACTTTGGCCATAAGTCTTGCCGGCAGCATACGCCTCCTCAAAGCTCGCATAGCTGGGGTCATAGCCTGGAACTGCCCATTTTCCGCCCAGGTCGGACCAGTAGACAGCACACCCCCGGGTAGGTCGGGTAAAGCGCGGATCAACCAGGACTTTCCCAGTAGGCAGCGGCTTCCTACATGCATAAGCGTAGAGATGCTGGATATGAGCTTCTACCCCATCGGCCAGGGTTGCAAAGACAGCTCCATGTACACCGGGCTGGTAAGATACCCTGGCAGGATCAGCACCCAGCAGACTCTCCGTCCCGTCAGCCGGCACACCAGTAGCACCTAGACCACAATAATTGTTTTGAAATAGCTGGACCAGTCCGCCAAACTGCCACCATCTGGTCTCCTTGGCTGCCTGGCAAAATGCAATATCACCGCGCAATCCATATTGTTCCCCAATCTCCAAATAAAGATCGACAATTTCTGGTGAAGCTTCGGGGTTTTTTGCCAGAAGCAATGCCTTCATCTGAGTTGCTGAGGCCTGAGCAGTGCCCATGATAGTTATGTTATTGTCCACCATGGAATCAATACTGACATTCATTGTCTCCGGTGGTGAGATTACGGTTGGGCTGGGTTGTTCCGGCTGGCTCGGGGCAGGCTCATCAATGAATACGCACCGCCCTTCCGGATCCCATGAAACCAGCATGCCAAGACCTTCGGCAATGACCCGGACGGGTACCATTGTACGCCCGTCCTGGATAAAAGGAGGCACCTGCGAGGGAATCTCTGCTCCGTCAACCACGATGCTGATCCTGCCTTTGTTTCCTCCGCGGGAAGGCAATGTATGGTTTTCTCCGGTGGTGCTCGAAACAATAACCCTGCGGTTATTACTATCCCACCATACATGACGGCCCAGGTTATCTGCAATCACTCGAAGCGGAACCATGGTACTATCATCTACGATTACCGGATCAACGTCGGTGCTTATTTGTTCTCCATTCACCACCAAGCGAATCGGCACCTGCCCTGTCGCCTGAACAATGTCCGGAGCATCCCCCCACCAAAGCATAGCCAAGATCACAATCATTGCAATAACGAAAACTCTTCTCATCTATCTCCCTCCGTCAAGATTTTCTAAAAATATTTGCCCGATCGGCGACAAAATCCTCATTTAAACGATGATAAACCGTATCCAATTCATTCTATTCCCAATTTACCACACTTTATCCCTGTAATACCATAAAATTCGCCAATAAAAGCCACAATAAAAATTTTATACCGACCCATAAGCAGACATTTTTCTCGAAATCCATCGTGTATCTTATAGGTGTATCGTTATTTAATGTCAATTTCTATGTCTTTTCGGGAGGTGCAAGCTGATGCGTGATAATTCGCGAAAATTAAGCTATCAGACAAACGTACTGGAAGATATTCAGGACAGCGTAATGGTCATCGGTAACAAGACCCGCAGGATCCAGTTTGCCAACCATCAGGCTAAAACCATGATACCCGGGTTATCCTCGACATCCACCCTGGATGAAGTGCTAAGGACCCTCCTTTCATATTCGGAGGAACAATCCCAGGCGATCCAGACCCAATTAGTCAACGGCCAGAGCTGGCAAGGCGACTATCCTTTGCTGATTGATGGACAGGCCCGTCATTTCCGCCATCGTATCTATCCTCATAAAATCGGCAGTCAGGTCAGCTCATTGGTGATTGTCTCAACTGACATAACTGAACTCATTAACACCCGCCAACAGGCGGAAGCTGCTAATATGGCCAAAAGTCAATTCCTGGCCAATATGAGTCATGAGATCCGCACCCCGATGATAGGCATACTTGGTACGGTCGACCTGTTGGATGTAGATACCCTTGATTCGGCCCAGGTCAAGAAACTCGCCACCATCAGGGAATGCGGCGAACAACTGCTCCAGATTATCAATCAAATTCTCGATGTATCGAAAATTGAGATTGGAACGCTTACCATGCGGCCGGAAATTTGCGCCTTCCCGGATTTTATAAATCAGACCGTCAATATGGTCATGCCACTGATCCGAGAAAAAGGTTTGCAGATAAGGACTCAGATCAGCCCAGAAATTCCTCAGCGCATTATGATCGACAGCGTACATTTCCGGCAAATACTGCTTAATCTCCTGCACAATGCCATCAAGTTTACTAATACCGGGGAAGTTATGGTGAAGGCGGCACTGGAAATGTCCGATTCGCATCCCGAACTTCTGGTTAGCGTTGCTGATACTGGTATCGGTATACCGCATGACAAAGCTGAGACGATCTTTGAGCCATTTACCCAGGTCGATGATTCGGCTTCGCGGGGATTTGGCGGTACGGGATTGGGTCTATACATTTGCCGTAATCTGGTAGACCTGATGGGAGGCAGCATTAGATATGAACAGGCCACGGAGGGAAATGGTTCGCTTTTCTCTTTTCGTCTGCCCATCGAACTGCCTACAGCTCAGAGTGAAGAATGCTCAACGGAAGACTTCCAATCACTGAGGCCGGCACTGGCCGAACTACTTGATTTCAAGCCGGTGCATCTGCTCGTGGTGGAAGATAATGAACTGAATCGAAAAATCGTCTCGCAAATGCTGCAAAATTACGGTTTCCAGGTTTCCACCGCCGAGAACGGTCTGGATTGCCTGCGGCTGCTCCAGGATTATGATTTTGAACTGATCTTGATGGACATGCAGATGCCGGTTATGGATGGTTATGAGACCACAGCGATCATTAGACAGGATCCCCGCATCCAGCATCTCCCTATAATTGCTATGACTGCCCATGCCATGACCGGAGATCGTGAAAAATGCCTGGCCTGCGGTTGCACCTCATATATCTCCAAGCCATTTAAGGCCGAACAGTTGACAGAGGAAGTAATACGCCATCTGGAGCAGGCAGCATCGCCACGAAAACGCCCATTGTATCCCGCTCAGCAGCTGATAAATGACCTTATCCCTGAACTTATAGAGATGTTGCAGAGCATGATCGATGATTTGATATCTGCCATCGAGCTTCGTAATCTCGAAATGGTCCAGAACATCGGCCATGATATAAAAGGTACGGCAGGGATGTATGGCTTCATGGAGATATCGAGGGTTGCCGGGGAAATCGAGCAAGCTGCCCGGGATAAATCTATGCGCAAACTGCATGCGCTGTCTCAACAATTGCTGTATCTTTTTGAACAGGCTAATACTAAGGTTTGTTAATGTAACCCCATGCTTCTGGGTGATATAAGTTCAGAAAATATTTTAGGATGCAGCCATAACTGCATCCTTCTTTTTTCGAGGTTTAGCCCCAATATAGTTCTATTGTTTACCCGCTTCTTCGGTGAATATTTATAAAACAAATCAGCGTTGATCATATTTAGTCTGCGTTGATCTGCGTCTAATTCGTTCTTCTCTGGCATAGACAGGTTCCATGTCAATGGAAGCGCCATGGCCGGGGTATATTTTCTTAACGCCGCAGAGTTTGAGCAAGTTGACGCTGTTATGATACTTTTCCTTATCATGCAGAAATACGCAAGCCTCGGCCGGACCTCGGAAGAAATGGCGCCGTATAATGAGGTCTCCGGTTATGGCGCAGCTATCGGGCAGAATAAGTGAAGCCGAACCCAGGGTATGGCCGGGGGTAGGTAATATAAATCCTTCCACCCCAAATCGCAGCAGATCTAAGTGATCGTCGACAATAATATCAGCCTTGAAATTGTTATGCCGTACCCGCATGCCCTGACCAACTCTTTTCAGTAGAGCAGCTGGGCGGTTCAACGGATAGAGCGGAGCCTGGGTACCTTTCTCCAGATAGATCTGATCCAAACGGTGGACCGCCACCGGAACATCCAGTGCCTTTTTCAGGGCAAACACGCTGCCATAGTGATCGATATGCCCATGAGTAATAAAGATCAAGCTGATATCGGACCGGTTTATTCCTTCCCGCTGCATGGCCCGGTAAAGTCCATGGCTGAATCCGGGATCACCAGTATCTACGATTATAGTCTTTTTGCCTCTGACCAGATGACTATTGGCCAGCCTGAGCGGTACTCTGGTTACGGTAGTCTTCATGCTTCTCCCCCCAAGCATGTAAACCGACACTTTGCCGGGAAAGATTATACCCGGGAACGCTTATTAATTTAGCCCCGGTGCCATCTCCTGTCTAATCAAACTAAACTGCCATGATTCTTAAAATGTTCTGCCAGTCCGCCTTCGGAAGTATCTTAAGCATGACCAGCGCTAATGACCTGAGCGAATTATTGATTATATTTAACCCTGCAGTTCCTTCTGGAAGTCTTCGTACATCAGGATCAGCTCTTTATCGAATAAGGAACGCTTTTTGGCAATAGACATATCCCTGACCCGCGCCAGTAACTCGGCAGCGTCCTCATTGCTAAGTTCCATGCCATATTCATGGAATTTGGCCTTTACTGCCGCCGAACCCGAATGCTTGCCCAAAACTATCTGCCGTTCCAGACCCACCTCTTCCGGGCTGAACACCTCGTAGGTCAACGGGTTCTTCAATACTCCATCGCCGTGGATACCTGACTCATGGGCAAAGATATTATTACCGACGATCGGCTTGCTGACCGGCAGGGCCCGTCCGGATGCTACCGCAACGTATTCGGCTACCTCTTTGAAAATGGTGGTATTATATGGCAATTCCATCTTCAGTAAATATTTGATGCCCATGATTACTTCCTGCAGGCACGAATTGCCGGCTCTTTCGCCCAAACCGTTCACCGTCACTCCAACGTGGTTGGCTCCCGCATAGACCCCAGCCAGTGAATTGGCAGTTGCCATACCAAAATCGTTATGGGTGTGCATTTCCACATCTATGCCTACAGCATCCACCAGGGTTCGAATGTAGCGAAAGGTTGTCAGAGGATCGAGGGTGCCAACCGTATCGCAGAAACGCAGGCGGTTGGCGCCGGCATGCTTGGCTACCAGGGCAAACTCAGTAAGGAACTCGATATCAGTCCGCGAGGCATCCTCGGCATTGACCGAAACATAGACCCCCCGGTCTTTGGCGTACTTGACGGCGTCTGACATGCGCTTCAGAACGTCTTCACGGGTGGTCTGTAATTTATGCACTATGTGTATATCTGAAGTCGAAATCGAAATAGCTACTGCATCCACCCCACAGGAAATTGATTCTTGGATATCAGATATAACCGCACGAT
The DNA here is from genome assembly GCA_012729835.1 of Syntrophomonadaceae bacterium. Classification (GTDB taxonomy): domain Bacteria; phylum Bacillota; class Syntrophomonadia; order Syntrophomonadales; family Syntrophomonadaceae; genus Syntrophomonas_A. The sequence continues at coordinate 31,267 of JAAYCK010000098.1, read as the reverse complement.
TCCAAGCCATTATGCTCGATTTCAGCCCCAGATTAACAATCTCTTTGATACAATCCTTTTCGAAACCGCCCATAACCGGTATGCCGGCTTCGATCTGGTCGACCCCGATCTGATCAAGATACTTAGCTATCTTAATCTTTTCATCATTAGTAAACACTACGCCGGCAGTCTGTTCGCCATCACGCAATGTAGTATCCACTATATATAATTTTGCTCCTTCTTCTAAGAACCAGTCCTTATTGGCCCTTCCCGTTATTCTCATATATGTCACCCTTCCCTTTACAATCTCTCTTTCAACAAAGTGTTCACTACACCAGGATTAGCCTGACCCTTGGTAGCCTTCATTATCTGGCCCACCAGGAAACCCAGTGCCTTCTCCTTGCCGTTACGGTAATCCTCTACAACAGTCGGGTTGGCGGCAATGACTTCATCGATAACTTTGATCAGGGTATCCTGATCGGAGATCTGGGTCATGCCTTTTTCTGCAATAATCTGATCGGGCGGCTTGCCGCTGGCAAACATATCTTCGAAGATGCCCTTGGCCATCTTGCCGCTGATAGTCCCCTCGTCGATCAGGGTAAGCAATCTTGCCAATTCAGCCGGTCCGAAGCGGCAATCGCTTATTTCCAAATTATTTTGATTAAGCAAGCGCGATAACTCGCCCATCATCCAATTTGATACCATCTTAGGCTGAGGATAAAGCTCAACACATTTATCGAAAAATGCCAGCGATTCAGGGGTGAGGGTAAGGATAGCCGCATCATAGGACGGCAGTCCAAAGCTTTCCTGCAATCTTATTTGCGCCTGATCCGGCAGTTCCGGCATGACAGTCCGCAATCTTTCCACCCATTCGTGGCTGATACGCAACGGGGGCAGATCCGGCTCCGGGAAATATCGATAATCATGAGCCTCTTCCTTGGAGCGCATGGAACGGGTCGCCTGTTTATCCTCATCCCAGGTTCGCGTCTCCTGGATTATCGCTTCACCATCTTCAATCGCTTCAATCTGACGCCGGGCTTCAAATTCGATAGCCCGCTCCAGGGAGCGGAAGGAGTTGAGATTTTTTATCTCAGCCCTGGCGCCGAGCCTGGTCTCTCCTACCGGCCGCACCGACACATTAGCATCACAGCGCAAAGAACCTTCCTGCATTTTGCAGTCGGACACTCCGGCAAAAAGAAGTATCGCTCGCAATTTCTCCAGGTAAGCCCTGGCTTCACTAGCACTTCTCATATCGGGTTCTGATACGATCTCTAATAGCGGAACTCCGGAACGGTTCAGATCGACCAGCGAAAAAGTGGTGCTGGTAATATTCCCCTGGTGCACCAGCTTACCGGCATCTTCTTCCATATGCGCCCGAGTGATCCCTATCCTCTTTTTATCGCCATCTATTTCTATATCCAGGTATCCACCCATGCAAATAGGCAGATCAAATTGCGATATCTGATAAGCCTTGGGCAGATCCGGGTAGAAATAGTTCTTGCGGTCAAACTTACAATAATCCGGTATTTTGCTGTTGAGCGCCAGACCGGTAATGATGGCTAACTCAACAACCTTCTGGTTGAGGACCGGCAGCATGCCCGGAAACCCGGAACAAACCGGGCAAACCTGGGTATTGGGCTCAGCCCCGAAGGCGGTGGAACAGCCACAGAATATCTTGCTGTCTGTCTTTAACTCGGCATGTACTTCCAGGCCAATTACTACTTCATAGTCCTTGCCCATCTATATCACCCCCTGCTGCGGTTTCAGGCACCTTATCCCACTTATTTCTTCATAAGCATAAGCTGCTTTGATAAGGGTGCCTTCATCAAAGGGTTTGCCGATCAATTGCATCCCAACCGGCAGCCCGTTAAGAAGCCCACAGGGGATCGATATGCCAGGCAAACCGGCCATGTTGACTGGCACTGTCAAGATATCATTCATATACAGTGTCAAAGGATCGCCGATCTGCTCCCCAATCTTAAAAGCCGTAGTCGGAGTAGTTGGAGCTACTATCAGATCGAATTCATTGAATACCTTCTGGAAATCCTCATAAATGAGACGCCGCACCTTCAATGCCTTCAGGTAATAGGCATCATAGTATCCTGAACTCAGGGCATAGGTACCCAGCATGATTCGTCTCTTTACCTCCGAGCCAAAACCCCGAGAGCGGCTGTTAGAAAACATATCGATAACATTGTCCGCCTGTCCATCACGCAGCCCGTAGCGAACCCCGTCAAAACGCGCCAGGTTCGCACTGGCTTCCGCTGTAGCTACCAGGTAATAGGCCGGCAGCGCATATTGGCTGTGGGGCAGGGAAACTTCCTCAACGATCGCTCCTGCTTCCTCGTATTTTTGCAGAGCCTTTTTTACTGCCTCCTGAATTCCGGCATCCACCCCCTGGCCGAAATACTCCCGGGGGCAGGCTATCTTCATTCCTTTGATACCAGCATCAAGATAAGCGGTATAATCGGGGACTTCAACCTCCAGGCTGGTGGCATCCCGCGGGTCCCGCCCGGCAATCAGATTCATTACCAGAGCACAGTCCTCGACGTCTTTAGAAAACACGCCCACCTGATCCAATGAGGAAGCGTAGGCGATAACTCCCCAACGGGAAACCCGACCATAGGTAGGCCTCAGACCTACCACGCCACAAAATGCTGCTGGCTGCCGAATCGAGCCGCCGGTATCAGTGCCCAGAGCAAATGGCACCTCATCGGCCGATACTGCTGCAGCTGACCCTCCAGAAGAACCACCAGGTACCCGTGTAAGGTCCCAGGGATTATGGGTGGCGAAAAAGGCTGATTGCTCAGTGGAAGAACCCATGGCGAACTCATCCATGTTGAGCTTACCTATTAAAACACCTCCGGCAGCATTTAATCTCGCCCCGGCAGTGGAATCATAAGTCGGAACAAAATTCTCCAGCATGCGAGAAGCACAGGTAGTCTTAAGACCACGGGTACAGAAGATGTCCTTTAAACCAAAAGGCATCCCGGCGATCTTCCCCGGCCACTTTTCGCTATCAGCCGCCCGGGCTTTTTGCCGGGCGGTATCCTCATCCAGGCTGATAAAGGCCTTCACATCGCCCTCGACCTGGTGAATCCGCTTAAAGATCGAGTTTACTATTTCTTCCGATGAAGCCTGTTTATTATTATGCAGAGTAAGTAACTCATGCAGAGTCAATTCATACAGTTCCACGATCAGCCCGCCTTTCTACAAGATCTTGGGCACTCGATACTGCCCATCTTCAATCAGGGGGCCGTTGGAAAGGATCTCTTCCCGAGGTGCCGAAGGTTCAACCTGGTCTTCGCGAAAAACATTAAATACCGGCAATATATGGTCCAGGGGCTCAACCCCGTCAGTATTCAGCTGGTTGATCGTACTGGCATATTCCAAAATAGTCCCCAGCTGGACGGCAAAGGTCTCTTTCTCCTGCTGGCTCAGACTAAGCCGGGCCAACATGGCCACATGTTCCACTTCCTTGATTGTCAGGGCCACTGCTATGCCTCCTCAAATATTGAGCTTAAAATAATATTCTACTATTATAACAAAAAGGAGTCTATATAACTAATCTATTTGGCATCATCTACGGATACCTACCCCGAGTTTAGGTTCATCTACCGCAGCTGTTAATGCTATAATTATCCAATAGCAACATATACAATTGGAGCATTGTTATGAAGGTAAGAGAAGCTACCAAAGATGATATCCCGGCTATTGCCAAGGTCACGGTCGACACCTGGAAAAGCGCTTACCGGGGTCTGATAGACCCTGATTACCTGGACAACCTCTCCTATGCCAGTAAGGAAGCAAGCTGGCAGGAATTTGCCTTTGGCAGCGCATTTGTTTATGCCGCTGAAGACGAAGCGGGCAATATCATCGGTTTTGCTGCAGCCGGTCCGTCTCGCGAAACCGACCCGGTCTTCCATGGTGAGTTATATGCCTTCTATATCTATGAAAATTACCAGCGTTCGGGTATCGGCACTGCTCTCTTCAACGCCGTCCAACAACATTTCAAGGACTCTGGTACCCGCTCCATGGTGGTGTGGGTACTCAGCGGCAGTCCTTACCGGCGTTTTTATGAGAAGCACGGTGGGATGCTGCTGGAAACCATACCCCTGGAGATGGATGGCCTTACCAATAATATCACTGCTTATGGCTGGATGGAGTTATAGTGATTTCAGGCTAATATTGGAGGATTTCTAGTGTTCTTCTGGCGGTCATCGAAGAGGAAATCAGGCAGGCTGATGTTATTATCTGGGCCAGTCTCACCCATGGGGGCAATGTTTATTCTAGGCTTCCAAAAGCTCCAACAGTGCTGCCTGATCCAAAATAGTAATCCCTAATTGGAAGGCTTTATCATACTTGGACCCGGGTTCACTTCCGGCTACTACATAATCTGTCTTTTTACTGACACTGGAACTTACCCTACCGCCCTGCGCGATGATCATTTCCGATGCCTCATCCCGATTGAGATCAGGCAGAGTCCCGGTCAAAACAAAGGTCTTTCCGGCAAGTTTCTGGCTCTCCGGTCCTTTGCTTTCAGCGACAGTATTCAGACCGGCTTTTTTCAGGCTTTCTATCGTTGCGACATTGCTTTTTTCTTTGAAGAAGGCCACCAGACTTTCAGCCATGCGCGGTCCTATCTCTGGGATCTGCATCAATTCATCCGCCTGAACCGTGAAGAACTCATCGATACTGTGGATATGCTCACAAATGGTTCGAGCACTTTTCCCACCAATAAAGCGAATACCCAGAGCTGTCACCAGACGGTGCAGGGGACGTGATTTGCTGGATTCGATAGCCTGAATCAGGTTGGCGGCTGACTTCGCCCCCATCCGGTCCAGTGAAGACAATTGTTCTTCGGTCAAAGCATATAAATCATCCAGCTTGCGGACCAGATCACGTTCCACCAGTTGATCTATCACCGCCGGGCCCATTCCGTCGATATCCATGGCATCGCGGGAGGCGAAAAAGATCAGGCTCTCTTTCAATCGAGCCGGACAATTGATATTCTCACAGCGATAGGCCACCTCCCCTTCGAAACGCACTACCAGACTGGAACAGGCCGGGCAGGCTGCCGGGGGTGTTATTTCGATTTCCTGACCGGTCCGATACTGGACCAGCGGCTTTATTATCTCCGGTATGATATCGCCGGCTTTGTGCAGGAGCACCATGTCACCAATTCGGATATCCCGATCCTGCACCAGGTCGAAATTGTGCAAGCTGGCCCGACTCACCGTAGTACCAGCCAGGAAGACCGGTTCCATGATAGCAGTCGGCGCTACTACTCCAGTACGCCCAACATTGATTTCGACCTCCAGCAGCCTGGTTTCCTTTTCTTCCGGTGGAAACTTGTAAGCGATGGCCCAGCGGGGACTCTTGGCGGTATATCCTAACTCCTGGCGGTCGGCCAGACTATTCAGTTTGACCACTACTCCATCGATCTCATAAGGCAGGCTATGCCGCTTCTCCTGGTATTCTTCGCAATAAGCATAAACTTCTTCTATGCCTGAGCAATAACGAGCTTCCGGGTTGACCGGGAAACCGCATTCGCCAAGAAAGTCCAGCATCTCTTTTTGGGTTAAGATCTCCCTGCCATCTATATAGGTGATATCGTATATAAAAGCGGATAAAGCCCGGCTGGAGCTGATGGTGGGATCGAGCTGACGCAGTGAACCAGCTGCTGCATTGCGAGGGTTGGCAAAGGTTTTTTCTCCCTTTTCCTCTTTCTCGGCATTAAGCCGTAAAAACTCGTTCTTGGGCAGATATATCTCCCCCCGCACTTCCAATCGGGGAAAAGACTTAGGCAGCCGCAAAGGGATAGTTCTTACCGTCTTGATGTTTGCAGTCACATCTTCCCCTACTTGCCCATCTCCACGCGTAGCCGCCGTTTGCAGGACTCCATCCTCATAGACCAGCGCTATGGAAACCCCGTCGATTTTAAGCTCAACTACGTAGTCGGGTCTTATCACTGCAGTGCCCACCCGACGATTAAATTCCCTAAGATCCCCTTCAGAAAAGGCATTATCCAGGCTGAGTAAAGGCCGGCGATGAGTTACTTTTTGAAAGCGATCAGCCACCTGTCCGCCCACCCGCTGCGTGGGTGAATCAGTCGTTATAAGATCCGGATGCTCGTTTTCAAAAGCGATCAGTTCCTGCATCAGCGCATCGTATTCCGCATCGCTGATCAGGGGCTCGTCTAAAACATAATATTGATATTCATGCTTGCGGATCTCCTCCCGCAAACTGTTTATTCTGTTCTCTACACTATCCATAAAAACCTCCACATCAGTCCCCCGGAGGAGTAAATTGCCACGGAAGGACATGGATTTAGTAAGAAAATTCAACACAGATTAACACAGATTTTTATATGCCATGGTGCACATTTTATTGTCCTTTTCACCCATGATTTTTAATAAGAAGTATCTATTAATGCTACTTTCAAAGATGGCTGATAATGGCTGCAGTTCGCCGGCTAGCGATAGTCAATGTTATGAAACCAGCGGAAGATTGCCGCGCTACGCTCGCAATGACATGTTCGGAACCGTGCTCATCATTATTGTTTGCATTCAATGACAAGACCGTATCCGTGTTCATCTGTGTTGCCGCAGGCATCTGTGTCCATCTGTGTTAAATTCGCCCCCGTGTCCATGTGGTTAATTCGCAACCCCTTAACCTATTTTCTCCATCGGAGCCAGGTCTAAACGCAGCATGCGGGTTCCGGCATGGGCAAAGTCGATAACCGCTATATTGCCGTCTTCCAATAATTCAATGACCACTCCAACCCCGAATTTGCGGTGCCGCACCCGGTCACCCACCGACGGAGTCGAATCCAGAGCGGCATCCTGCTGCGGTGTTGCCAATACTTCCACCGGTATCTCCGCCAGGAAGCGGGAAGGGGGGTTGTCCCGCTCATAACCATTAAGGAACCTGGTATGGGCATTAGTCAGATAGAGTCTTTCCATGGCCCGGGTTATACCCACGTAACACAAGCGCCTTTCTTCTTCCAACTGGTCGATGGTTTCACAGCGGTAGGAGGGGAACACCCCTTCTTCCATACCGGTCATAAACACCACGGGGAACTCCAATCCTTTGGCGCCATGGTAGGTCATCATAGTGACGGCTTCGCTATGATCGACTTCGTCGCTTTCCTGCACCAGCGTTACCTGAGCCAGGAATTCGCCCAGTCCGTTCCCGCCTGCCTTCTCGAATTCAGCCGCCAGTGATTTCAGCTCCTCCAGGTTTTCAATACGTGCCTCTGCTGTTACCGGATCAGTGGCTATCAAATCATCCACATAGCGGCTGGCCTGCAGCAATTCATCCAATATTTCTGTTACCGGCATATCCGCCTCTACCAAAGATGAAATATACAGCATCATGCCAAAGAATTCCTCCAGCGCTGCCGTGGTCTTTTTGTTGACCCCTCCGATGGCTACCGGATCAGCCAGTACATCTATCAGAACCAGACCTTCATTCCGAGCCCGCTCTTCGATGCGCTCTAATGTTTTGTCCCCTACCCCACGCCGGGGTACATTAATGATCCTTTTAAAGCTCAGGTAATCATTGTGATTTACCGCCAGACGCAAATAGGCCGTGATGTCTTTGATCTCCTTGCGTTCAAAAAACCGCTTGGCTCCTACGATCCTATAAGGTATAACCTTCTCCAGTAAGGCTTCCTCCAGGACTCGCGACTGGGTATGTGTCCGATAGAAAATAGCACAGTCACTGTACTTGGCTCCCTTTTCCGCCACCAGTTCTCCAATAGTGTTGGCTATAAAGCGCGCCTCTTGATAACCATTAATAGCGCAGAAATGAACTATCCGGTTCCCGTCGCCGCGGGTAGTAAAGAGTTTCTTTTCCTGGCGTTCCTGGTTGTTTTTGATCACCGCGTTGGCAGCAGTCAATATGTGCTGGCCGGAGCGATAATTAGCTTCCAGTTTAATAACCCTGGCGTCGGGATAATCCTGCATAAATCGGTTGATATTATGTGGCTCTGCCCCACGCCAGCTATATATAGACTGGTCGGGATCTCCAACTGCGAAAATGTTGTGATGCGTCGCAGCTAACAAACGAGCCCACATGTATTGGGCATAGTTAGTATCCTGATACTCATCAATTAGTATATAGTGAAACCAGTTCTGGTATTTTTCCAAAACATCGGGGCAATCGCGAAAAACCTTGATGCAAAGTACGATAAGATCTTCAAAATCCAGCGCATTGGATTCCTTTAGCCGGGCATTATATAGGCGGAATATGCGCTGGCGTTTTTCCTTGAGGGACTGCGGGCTGGCCAGGTTGCGGAAATAGACTTCTGAATCCTGCAGACTGTTTTTGGCCTGCTTAAAAAGATAAAGCATCTCCTCCGGCCGGGTCTGATAGTCACCGTCCTCCTTGAGAAGGGATTTTACCAGGACCTTGCTGTCAGCATCGTCAACAATAGTGAAATCCTTTTTATATCCGAGACGATCGATATCCATGCGCAATATTCGATAGCAGGCGGCATGAAAGGTCTGGATCCACTGACCATTATAACCTGTAACCAGCTTGCTGACCCTTTCACGCATCTCTCCTGCCGCCTTGTTAGTGAAGGTGATAGCTAAAATCTGATGGGCGGCCACCCCTCCATCGACCAAATTGGCTATTCTGCTGGTAAGCACCCGGGTCTTGCCGCTGCCTGCCCCGGCTAAAACCATACATGGGCCTTCGCGGTGCATAACTGCCTCCCGCTGCTGTTCGTTCATTCCTTCAAGAATATACATATTAAGATACCTGCCTGATAAAATGATGTTAGACGTACATGAATTGATTACAGGTTCAAGTTACCTAAGTAATTTTAGTGTATGACCATAAAAATATCCTACCACGAAATCAATCGCGGCAGGACCTTTATCTGTTTTGCTGCCAGGCAATATTTCACTGCTATAAAAGCTGGATAAACTTTTCTACCAGCAGGGGATCAAACTGGGTGCCAGCCCCCCGCTGCAATTCAGCAATAACCTTTTCATGGGTCATCATGCCACGGTAGGGCCGGTTGCTGGTCATAGCATCGTAGGCATCGGCTATGGCGAGTATACGACACTCCAGCGGTATGTCGTCCCCGATGAGTCCCAGTGGGTAACCCTCTCCGTTCCACCATTCATGGTGCTTCAGTATCCAGTCAGCCACCAAAACCAGCTCGGGAGCAGAAAAAGCGATACGGTTGCCTATCTCACAATGCCGGTGCATTTGCTGGAGCTCCTCTGGATCTAGCGGGCCTTTCTTGAATAGGATACCATCGTCCACGCCAACCTTGCCAATATCGTGAAAACGTGCCAGTAGCTTTAGTTCGTTGACGGTCCTTTCCGGTAGTTCAAGTGCATTGGCCATCTTCATTACCAGGTTTTCCATACGCTCACCATGACCTTCCGTCATGAAGTCCTTGGTTTCCAGCGCTTTGATTAGGGTTTGGATTATTGCGCCCCTGGTGCTCAGCTTGCTGCGCAGTTTATCATGATACATATTGTTGTCGGCTTCCTCAAATATGCTGCTTATGTTAGAGGCCGGATTTTCTTTAATCGCGTAACCCAGGGATATCGACAGGTGCATTTCCGGGTATGTTTCGTTATAAGCCTTTATCTTATTACGGATACGCTCGATAGCCTGATCCATTTCCTGTTTGCTGGTAAAGGGAATGAGTATGGCAAACTCATCACCGCCGACCCGGGCTACTATATCACCCTTACGGAAACAATCCACCAGAAGGCTGGCTGCTCCTCTAAGTAATTTATCACCGCGGTCGTGACCCAGAGTATCATTAACAATCTTCAAGCCATCGACGTCGGCCATGATGAGACCGACCCCGGTATACTCCGCACTGTCCATCACCTTCATCTTTTCCTGGAAATACAAACGATTATACAGTCCGGTCAAGGCATCGTGAATACTTAAATAGCGCAGGCGCTCCTCGGCTTGTTTACGGGCCGTCACATCTCTGCCCACTGACTGATAATCCAGCAGCACTCCATGTTCGTTGAATATAGCCCGATGAGTCCAGGACAGCCACCTTTCCTGGCCTCCGGGCAGGTGCAGTATTACCTCTCCATTGGTTACCGGATTCAATCGGCTGAGATCATGGATCTGCTGATTGATCATCTCCCGGTCTTGAGCTGCGAAAACCTCTACAAAATTACCGCCAATAATTTCTTCACGAGAACCGCCGAAATAGCGGCAATAGGTTTCATTTACAAAGATTATGGTACCATCCGGAAGGTAACGGCAGATCAATTCGGTTTGATCCTCCACAATTGCTCGATAGCGTGCTTCACTAAGCTGCAAAGCTTCATCGGCCCGTTTGCGGTCGGTGATGTCCTGTATTGAGGCTACACTCTTGTTAGAATCAGGTATCATGGCAATCGTTAATACTACATCATGGATCTGTCCGAATTTGGAAATGAGTTTGAACTCATAACTGCGGGGAGCTTGACCCGCATACATTCTGCGCAGGGTATGGTAATCGGTCATCCGTTCCAAATCATCAGGAGCTACCACGCTATCCCATTTTATCTTCCCTTCGATCTCTTCCTTGGTATAGCCCAAGAGCCTCTCCGTCTCGGTGTTCATCAGGGAAATAGTGCGGTCATCATCGATTATTATCATAGCCGTGCCCGTTGTCTCAAAGATGGTACGATAAAGGCTTTCTGATCTGGCTAGAGCTTCCTGGGCGGCTTTGCGCTCGCTTATGTCGTGGATGATTCCCCTGAAGCCAACCACCCTATTATCTTCTTTAATCGGCAGTACCGTAGTTTCCACGAACAGTTTTGAACCATCTTTACGCGGCACCTGCCAGTCCAGTTCCTTAACCGGCTGACCGGTTGTATATACCTTATTGAAGGCTTCAAATAGCTTCGATGAGTTCTCCTCATCCATTAATACCCGATAGCTGCTTCCTAATAGTTCATCGGGTTCGTAACCTAATACATGTATAAGGTGTGGATTAAAGAATTGCATGCGTCCGAGATGATCAACTTCAAAATACCCGTCTTCTATACTCTCCAGGATGCCGCGGTACTTCTCTTCACTCTGCTGCAGCGCCCATTGTGCCCTCTTACTCTCCGTCGTATCGCGCAGAGATTCTATTGCTCCCAGCAGTATCCCATTATGGTCATACAAAGGAGAACTCTTGCCGTTCAAATACTGGAGGTTATCCCCATTGTTGGGCATGACCGATTCAGTCTCTAATACCCGCTCACCATGTCTTATAACGATTATTTCTTCATCCATATCCACTTCCCGGCCTTCCAGGGCCAGGTCGATTAACATCGGTCGCCGGTTCCCATAAAAAACCCGGGAATACTCACGATTACCCTTACCCAATATCTCTCTAACCTTAACCCCGGTCAGGTCTTCAATAGCACGATTCCACATGGTAACTACGCCATCGGCATTAACAAAAAAGGTGGGATCCGGCAGGAAGTTGAATATGGCTTCCATCTTCTGATGGGCGCTGGCCAAAGCCAGCTTGTTGTTTTCGGCTTCATCCAACTGTTGTATCAGCTCTTCCTCCGCAGCCTTTAACTGTTGATTGGCCGCCGTCAACTCCTCCTGCATCATTTGCATGAGGAGATTGTTCTGCTTCAGCGCCTTTTCCGCCTGTCGGCGTTCAGTCTCGTCCTCGGCCAGTACCATCTCGCCTATCACTGCATCACCATCGGTTATAGGTGATGCATTAAGGCGCAGGATGCGCTCCGAGCCGTCTTTTCTCTGGACAGTAACCACGTAGGTGGCCTGTATCGGCTGATTTTTCAATCGTTCTATCGTTGCATCACGAAATATATCTCGGTATCTTTCGGGAATAAAATCCCAACCATATCGACCCAGTATTTCCTCCGGCTGATATCCTATGGTTTCCAGACATTTTTTATTTACATAGTTTAGTCTGCCTTCCAGGTCGTAGGTGTAGAAAACTTCATTCATGTTGTCCAGCAGGTCGTTAAGGTATCTTACCTGCTTCTCGTTAACTCCCCTTCTCTCACTCACCCTGAAATAACCCCCCAAAACCTTAAACAAACAAATTTCTATTTCTAATATAGTGTTTGAATAGTTATCTTAATATTACTATAATCCTACCCTTTCATCCAGTATATCCCTGCATTCATTTTTTCATATTATAGCACTTAACCTATAAATTGTATGCAATTGCTCCGTTTTCCGTACCATATTTATAGTATAATGCGAATATACAACTTGGGATGGTAGTCCCACTTGGAGGATAGTATTCTTGTGAAAACCGAGACTCTGGATCTGCACGGTCTGGCCTTGGACGAGGCTCTGATAAAATCACAAAATAATCTGCGTTGGTGTCTGGAACACGGGGTCGATGTGCTTGATATCAACCACGGTAAGGGCTTGCACAGCGAACGTAGTTTTTCGGTAATTAAAAAAGAAATCCGCCGCTGGCTTAAAAATGAGAGCCTGCTGGCGGAGTTCGGTTATATGTTAGTCTACGGTGAATCAAATCTGCCGGTCGCCTTGAGCTATGATGACGGGCACACCCTGATCGTGGCCCGGGGAAAAGAACATAATCACATCGGCGGTCGCAAACAACAAGCCCGCCAGGAGATACTGTTCTCCCCGGAAGGTAAAAAGGAGCGTCGTATGCAGAAGAAAAACCGCCGTAAGTAAGGACTATTCCCAGGAGTCAAACCAGCGTCCCCGGCTCCAGTTCATAAGGCGGATGGCGGAAAAAAGCAATAATCCACCGATCAAAAAGCCGCCGACCACATCACTGGCATAATGCACATTTAAGTAGATACGGCTGAAGCCAATCAAAAAAATCAGCAGCGCTGCGCTTACTATCGCCGCTGTCTTCCTTGTTACCCGCCCTGAAACCAGTAACAGATAAACTAAAAATCCATAAACAATAAGCGAGAGCATGGCATGGCCGCTGGGAAAACTAAACCCGGTCGCATAGGTCAGGTGTTCACCCGCTGGCCGCGGCCGGGTGACGAGATTTTTGATTTCATGCATTACACCCCATCCTACCAGCATGGCAAATCCCAGAAACACACTCTCGCGCTTTCTGCCTGCATAGATCAAGCCAAGTACGATGACAGCAGTACACAAGACCAGACCGGTTGGTGAGCCCAGGTCAGTAATGGTTTGAAAGAAAACATCCAGAAAAGGATTAGCCAGCCTAGCCACTTCATTCTTAACCAAGATATCAATGCTAAGCGGCTGCGAAAAGCAGATCATCCCTGTAAGCATTTATCCATACCTCTATTGCTATATTATGACATGCTTCAAGTATAACCCACTTTCCTGTATCTTAGCTTAGATATTCCACGATATTGCCGATTAGGCGCAAACCGTTATTATCACTGGCAGTCATGATTGATTCCGGATGAAATTGTACCGCGGCCACTGGCATGTCGACGTGTTCTACCGCCATGACCACCCCGTCCTCGGAAACAGCACTGGCCGTCAGGCAATCGGGCAGCGAACTGGCATACAATGAATGGTAACGTCCCACCGTGAACTCCTGCGGCAGATGCTGCCAAATAGGTCCCTCTCCGCATATCCTGACCCTGCTGGTCTTTCCGTGTTGAGGATAGTCTAATTGCCCCAGGCTGCCGCCAAAGTATTCGACCAATCCCTGTAAACCCAAACATACGCCAAAAATCGGAATGCTGCGATGCAGACAAAGCTCAATAGTCTGTTTCAGGGCAAATTCATCAGGCCGCCCTGGACCCGGTGAAAGAATAACCAGATCAAAGTTCTCGCCAGCTTCGAGCACGCAACGGGCCAGCGGTCCCCGCAGCACCTGAACCTGAGCTCCGGTCTGCCTAAAATAATTGGCCAGGGTATGGACAAAGGAATCTTCGTGATCCACCAATAGTAACTTTTTACCCTGGCCTCGTTGTTCTCCTGAACTAAGCGGCTCCGCTTCCTCCCCGACCACCCGCAGGGCTTTCAGCATGGCTGCGGCCTTTAGATAGGTCTCGGCCTCTTCGCTCTCCGGTATTGAGTCATATAACAAGGTAGCTCCCACCCGTACCTGGGCGACAGCGTTTTTAATGCGGATAGTCCTTAAGGTAAGCCCAGTATTAAGATCACCATTAAAACTAAGAAAACCTACCGCTCCGCCATACCAGCCCCGGGCCGAGTCTTCATTATGTTCCAGCCACCTGATAGCCGCCCGTTTCGGAGCCCCGGTGACAGTGACAGCCCACATATGACTCAGAAAAGCATCGAGTGAATCAAACTCGGAACACAGCATCCCTTCTACATGGTCGACCGTATGAATAAGATGAGAATACATCTCGATCTGGCGGCGGCCAATTACCCTTACCGAGCCGGGTTGGCAGACCCGGGATTTATCATTGCGATCTACGTCAGTACACATCGTCAATTCAGCCTCGTCCTTGAAAGAATTCAGCAGTTCCCTTATCCTTACCGAATCTTCGATAGCATCCTTTCCCCGCTTGATCGTTCCAGAGATCGGACAGGTCTCAACCCGGCGGCCCTCTACTCTTACATACATTTCGGGTGAAGCACCAACCAGATGCTCATTGCCCAGATTGATAATAAATCCATATGGGCTGGGGTTTATCTTCTTAAGCGACTTGAATACCTGTGAAGGTGGGATTAAACATCTTTCATAGATAGTCTGGGAAGGCACCACCTCAAAGAGATCCCCCCGGGCAAAGTAATCCAGAGCATCCCGGGCGATGCTGGCGTAGCGTCCATACTGGTGTTGGGGCAGTACCGGGTCACCGGGTGTCCTGAGGTCGCCAGCCAGTTCAACTGGCTCATTTAAATCTCCACTCACCGGAAGCCCCGGGAAACTGTAGCTTAGGCGATAAGCTCTCTCCATCCGGTGGTTCACTACCACCAACTCATCAGGCAGATATAGCACCAGATCGGCCTGATCGGCCTCCCTTTCCAGACAAAGCTCCATTGGTTCAAACTGAAAAACCAGATCATAACCAAATGCTCCGTAAAGCCCGAGAAAGCGATCTTCTGATGAAGCAAACAGCTCCTTTACCGCTCTAATAACCGTAAAAATAGTAGGCTGCCGGCTGCGCATTTCCTCAACAAAAAAGGAATCAGATTTGCGTACCCGGCCTTGTATGCTGTCTGCTCCAGATACCAAATATTCGAGTTCAGAGAGTTCTGATAGCTTACTGTTGATGATTCCTAAGAGAGACTGACCTCGTACGCTCAAGGCGGAAACCGTGAAATCCTGTCCCTGGCTACGCAACTCCAGACACGGATTTACAAATCCGATGTCCCATTGAGTATAGCGGCCAGGGTATTCATAGCTGCTGGAAAACAGGGCTCCCCGGCAGCTGTCTATGTTATCCAGGATGTGATTACATGCCCCCTGCACCTGGATACTCTCTACCCGGCGCTCTATATCTATACTCCCCTGGCTTGTATAATTCAGGGAGCTGAACTCAGATGATTCGTGGTTAAGCCTATTCATAATAGCTAACGCTCCTTAATATTTTGAGATGTAGGGGCGGATTCCGACGTCCAGGGATGGACTAGTGCCGCGGTGCCACGGATGGCAAGGAGCGGCCATATCCACCCTATTACAATCCGGGATGGGCACGGGCGGATATAGAATCCGCCCCTACAGTATTCGCCTATGGTCCCGGGAAAAAAGATCCCTTACGAAAGCAAATTAGATCATGCGAGCCATTAAGACCACCGTAATTAATTTGCCGTAAACTCCTTCCCGCTCAGGCAAGCCAGGCGGCCAATATCCCTGGCCAAGACGGCAAACCCCTGGGGCGTGAGTGACTGTGCCCCATCCGATAAGGCTTCATCCGGCCGCTGGTGTACCTCTATCATTAACCCATCGGCTCCGGCGGCTATAGCTGCCCGGGCTACCGGTGCCACCAGGGAACGACGACCGGTAGCATGACTGGGATCGACTAGAACCGGTAAATGAGACAATTCCTTGATCAGGGCTACTGCTCCAATATCGATCGTGTTACGAGTCATCTGTTCAAAGGTCCGGATACCCCGCTCGCAAAGGATAACCTGATCATTGCCGGCATTAAGTATATACTCTGCAGCCAGCAGCCATTCCTCAATAGTCGAGGCCAGTCCACGTTTTAGTATTACCGGCCGGCTGCAGCGGCCGACTTCCTTGAGCAGGGTGAAATTCTGCATATTGCGACTTCCCACCTGCACCAGATCGCTGTAACACGCTACATTATCCAGGTCACGAGGATCCAGTACCTCGGTCACCACCGGCAAGCCCGTAATCTCGCGTGCTTCAGCCAGGATCTTCAGGCCTTCTAACCCGAGACCGGAAAAAGAATAGGGAGAGGTCCGGGGTTTGAAAGCGCCCCCGCGCAGCAGATTCACACCGGTTTCCATAAGCAATAGAGCTATCTCTAAATAAGCCTCGCGGGACTCCACGGCACAAGGCCCGGCAATCATGGTGCAGCTACCTTCGCCTATCGCAAGTTCACCTTGTCCGGTCTTTACTCTTATCACAGAATCTTGTATATCATCATGTTTGGCTGCCAGGATAAAAGGCATGTTTGGAATCCTCCTTGTTTTTTTCAGGACAGACCGGCTTGTTTCAAACCCCGTATGATCTTCTCCAATTCACCTGGCAGCAGGTGGGGCCGGGACGAGTATTCCTCAATGGTCCGAGCCAGATGGCTGCCAACAACTACCGCGTTGGCTGAACCCCGGAATATTTTCACCTGTTCCGGCCTCGAGATGCCGAAACCCAGCGCCAGTGGGGCAGTACTGAAACTCCTCACCCGTCCCAGGTATTCCCTAATCTCCTGTTCAGGTAGTTCTCCTCTGACGCCGGTCACGCCGCGGACAGAAACACAGTAGATGAAGCTCGGGTCTTGCTCAGCCGCCTTTTGCATACGTTCATCGCTGCTGCTGGGAGCCACCATGGGAATTGGTTCGATGGCATCGCACTGGAGCAGTTCCATTTCATCCAGCGGTACATCCGGCACGATAAGCCCCTGAATCCCGAGGGAGGAAGCCTCGGCTACGAATTTATCCCAGCCCATTTTATAAATGGGGTTATAATAACAGAAAAGTACCAGCGGCATTGTACTTACCTTCGCCACCTTGCCTGCAAAATCGAGACATTTGCTCAGATTGAGCCCTTGCTCCGTCCCCCGGTGATGAAAACGTTCGATCACCTCACCGTCAGCCAGAGGATCGGTAAATGGAACCCCTAATTCCAGTACATCGCACCCGCCTTGTTCCAGAGCCCGAATACAATCCAGGCAAAGATTTTCATCGGGCAGAGCGGCCATTATAAATGAGATCACCGCAGTATCACCTTTGTCTTGCAGTGACTTTAGATTGTCGCGTAAACTTCCCATCGTTATTACCTCCCACTCTCCAATAACTGGGCCACCTGTTCTACATCCTTGTCGCCCCGGCCGGACAGGTTTACTACCAAAGCCGTATCCGGGTGCAGACCGGGGGCGATTTTCATAGCGTACGCCACGGCGTGGGCACTCTCCAGGGCCGGGATGATCCCCTCGATCTGGCTTAGTCTCAGGAAGGCCGACAGGGCTTCCTCATCATTGACACTGACGTAGCGAACTCGCTTACTCTCCCGCAGACTGGCATGTTCCGGACCTACTCCGGGGTAGTCCAGGCCGGCGGAAATCGAATGGGTATCCAAGATCTGGCCATGTTCGTCCTGCAGCAAACGGCTGAATGCTCCATGCAGCACTCCATCGGTACCCTGTGAGAGGGTGATGCAGTGCTCACCAGGCAAGTCACTCTTGCCCCCCGCCTCAATGCCAATCAGGTCTACCTCATCCTCCAGAAAGGGATAGAACACGCCCATGGAATTGCTGCCGCCACCGACGCAGGCCAGGATGATATCGGGGAGACGACCCTCAAGGGCTTGAAATTGCTCCCTTAATTCCTTCCCGATTATTGACTGAAAATCACGTACTATCATGGGATAGGGATGCGGGCCCACCACCGAGCCGATACACATATGTGAGTATTCGAAGCTGGCGATAAAATCGCGGAAGGCCTCATTGGTCGCATCCTTCAAAGTCTCGCTGCCTTTTTTTACCTCGCAGACCTCGGCTCCCAGCATCTTCATGCGAAATACATTGAGGCGCTGCCTCTCCACATCCTTGGCACCCATATAGACAGTACATGCCATGCCCAGTACTGCTGCTGCCGTTGCGGTAGCCACCCCATGTTGGCCGGCTCCAGTTTCGGCAATAAGCCTTTTCTTGCCCATCCGGCGGGCCAGCAGGGCCTGACCGATGGTGTTGTTGATCTTGTGAGATCCGGTATGGTTGAGGTCTTCGCGTTTCAGGTAAATGCGGGCTCCTCCCAATTCGTTACTTAAACGCCTGGCATAATACAAGGGCGATTCACGGCCTACATAGTTCTGCATATAATAGCTGAACTCCTCGTGAAATGCCGGATCGGCCTGCAGTTCACGATAGGCTTTCTCAATCCCTTCCACAGCGGGGATCAGGGTCTCGGGAACGAAACGTCCGCCGTATCTGCCATAGTATCCTCTATTATCAGGATTCATACCTGTCAGCCTCCCTTACTTGCTTGAAAAATTGCTCCATCTGTTGGGGGTCCTTGCCCCCGCTCGCATACTCTACCCCGCTGGATACGTCTACCGCCAGCGGTTTTATTTTTCTGATGGCGGGGCCAACATTTTGCGGATTCAATCCACCTGCCAGTATCATTCTTTCATGACCCCGGATTGATTCCAGCCACTCCCAGTTAAAGCTGTGCCCGTTGCCTCCGCGGTATTCCGCCCGGCTATAAGTGTCAAAAGCGTAAGCCCACGGTCGCCATCGTCTGATTTCTTTTTCGTCTACCGCTCCGGAAAGGCAGAATACTTTGATAGCCGGTACTGGCAGTTCATCAAGGTACTCCGGCGGCTCCTCCCCATGCAGCTGCACCATATCCAGGGCACAGTAGCGTACGATATCCAAAACCTTCGCCAGATCCTCATCGACAAATACACCGATCTTAGCGATGCTTCCATCCAGGGAATAATTAATAGCCGCCGCCTGCTCCGCATCTATCTGGCGCCGGGAGGGGGCAAAGACCTCTCCGATGGCCCAGGCCCCCAGGCGCTGAGCCATCAAGGCTTCTTCCACGCGGGTTATACCGCAGAATTTGACCAAAGTCATTTAGGACACCTCCCTGTGCTGTTGCAGAATCTCCCGCAGCCGCAATCCGGGATCGGCAGCTGATACCAGCGCTTCACCGATCAGGGCGGCATGAAATCCTGCCCTTTGCAGAGTACTGAGATCATGCTGGCTGCTGATGCCGCTCTCACTTACCCGGATGACCCCGGGCGGCATCCCATCGATCAAGTGTAAACTGGTACTAAGGCTTACCGTAAAATCCTTGAGATCACGGTTATTGATACCCACCATCTGCACCGGAAGATCATGCGCTAGGTGCTGTTCGTCCCGGTCATGCACCTCCAGCAGGGTGTATAGTCCCAGTTCGCGGGCCTTTTCACTGAGACTCAGCAGGCTTTCGTAATCGTGCATGGCCGCAATAAGCAGGACGATGTCTGCCCGAAGCAATACTGATTCATATAATTGAACGGCATCAATGATAAAATCCTTTCGCAAGACCGGCAGATCAATCATCGATTTAACCCTAATCAGGTAGTCCTTATCGCCCTGAAAAAATCCGCTATCGGTGATGACCGATAGCGCCCCGGCACCGTTTTTCTGATAGGAGCCGGCCAGGCTGATCGGATCGAAATCAGCACACAACAAACCCTTGATCGGCGAAGCCTTTTTTACCTCGGCAATAACCGCCATATGACCGTCTGCCCGTTGTAAAAAGGGGCGCGGGTCGATAGCGTCCACCCGGGAAGTTATCCCGGTTATGTCCAGTTTGGCTTTTAGTTCTTTTATTTCCTCGCGTTTAGCCGCCGCAATCCGCTCCAACACAAAACCACCCTATTCTTCTTCCTATCCTTTAATAAATAACGCTTTTATGGAAATCCCTTTAAACCAACCCATCGACCAGGCACAAGCAATTATGAAATCAAAAAGTATTATTATGACCTGGCATTATTAAAAAACTGTGTCCATCTGTGTAAAATTCTCTCGGGCTTTAATTCACCAAAACCCTATCCCGGCTGTAGCTGACCATGTTGCGCAAGGTCCGAATGGATTTGCCTGAATCGATGGCCTCGGCGGCCACCACCATTCCTTCCCCGAGGGCGGCAGTTCTTCCGGCTGCCATCAGTGCGGCGGCCGCATTCAGCAGCACCGCTTGCCGGTAAGGCCCGGATTCGCCGGATAAAACCCCTTGCAGGATGCGGGCATTGGTCTCGCGGTCTCCGCCTTTTATGGACTCCAACGGGTACAGTTCCAAACCCAGCTCAAGCGGGTCCAGGCGATACTGCTGCTTCCCCAGGAGGCTAGTGTCATAGATCTCGGTAATACCAGCCGGGTTTATTTCATCCATGCCGTTTTCGCCGTATACCACCAGAGCCCGCTTGCGCCCCAGACAGGTCAGGGTAGTAGCGATCGCCTCCTGCAGGTCAGGATCGAATATCCCCATTACCTGATAACTCAAAGAAAAGGGGTTGATTAACGGGCCCAGGAAATTAAAGATAGTGGTTACCCCCAACGAACGCCGCAGCGGGCCAACTGCCTTCATAATAGGATGATAATGGGGAGCAAACAGGAAAGTAATCCCCACCTTATCCAGCATACTGCAGGCCTCATCCGGACTCAGTTCGATATTGACGCCCAGGGTCTCTAATACATCGGCACTGCCCACGCTGCCGGTAACCGCACGGTTGCCGTGTTTGGCGACGGATACCCCGCAACTGGCCACAACAATGGCAGCGGTAGTGGATATGTTGAAGGTCCCCAGACCATCACCACCGGTACCGCAGGTATCCAATAATTCCGAATCACTCTCTACCGTCACGGCTTCTTCATACAGAGCCTGCGCAAACCCAGAAAGCTCAGAAGCCCTTTCCTTGCGGGTACGCATGGCCGTGAGGAAAGCCGCCGCCTTTACTTCAGGTATATTGTCATGGAGCAGCATACGGGCTGTCTCGTAGGCTTCATTCTGATTCAGGGATTCTCCCCCTACCACGGTTTTAAGATAATAATCGAACATGATAAATAGTCCTTTCTCATGAAAAATAAAGTGATCAATGGCCGCATCAGCACAGAAACGACCAGGATGACTCATAAAATTGTTCGTGTGAAAAAATAAAAAGAAGCGTTAGATAGAAGATAAACTACGCCATCGGCGCAGTCCCTGGCTGGCAGTGGTGCTATTGCAGAATGATTGAGTATTTACCGGCATGGAAAAGCAGCCGGAAGCATATCCGGTCCTGAAGGAAGATAGGCTTCCCTCTCCTCGCTGATAATTTTGCCTTGTGAAAATTGAAAAACCAGCACACGATAATGTGCTGGTCAGAAATGACTTCAACCTGCTCATCTCGTCTCGTTCTCCTCTACTCATCTAATCTCATCTCGTCATATAGAATTGTCTATTATTAATTTAACCGGCCATCTAATTTTTGTCAATAGCGATCTTTCAAAGAATGGGGCAGCTCTTGTTTCTACAAATACTTAAACCGGAAGGGCATCTCCTGTTTGATAGTCTGCTTCAGGCGCTGGATCTCCAGCTGGTTGTCCTGCGGGGCCTGAGGACTGATGATCATGCTGAAAGCCCAGCACAGGCCGATCCATGGCATGATCTTGGTCATATAGGGTTCACCGGCAGGATAGCGCAGGTGCACCACAGGGTGCAGACCGACCTCCTTCAACTCCCCGGCCAGCTTGACATCGTTTATCCCGGTGAAGGTCTGGTACTCTGCCAGATCAAAGTCCTCGTCTTCTATCTCATCGGTCTTCGGTTTAAACATGCGCTTCAGCTTCATCTTTTTTATATCGGAATTGCTGAGCATAAATTCGAAAAACTTATAGCGTCTGGACTTGGTAAGGGTGGTAGGATCAGCAATAGTTACGATCAACCCCTGTTCGGTCAGGCATCCCGCCGCGGTCTGGAGAAGTTTTACCGGTTCTTTAAAATGATGGACTGCCGATGAGAAAACAATAAGATCATATTTCTTTTCCTGATTTAGAAAGGAGAAGGCATCTCCCAGGACCACGTCGATACCCTCAATCTTCTGTCTCTGGATGCGGTCGCGTGCTATATCCAGCATCTTGTCCGAACAGTCGACCAGGGTGGCTTGACAAGCCGGGTCACAACCCTTTAGGACAAAGGCTGCCTTGCCTGCACCGCCGCACATATCTACTGCGCTTACCGGCCGGTCGAGTTTGGCGGCTAGATGGTCGAGCACTGCCTTGAAAATGATTTCGTATTCTATGTATGAATAGCGGGGCTCCTCAAAATCTTGATAGAAGCTGATGATATGCTCCTGATCATATTTTTCGATATTGGCCTGCAGGATCTCATCCTCCGAATAATCTGTCCATCGCTTCGGCTTTTCCATATTCTCCTCCATATCGTTGAAAACTGTATGTTTTGCTATAGTAATACGTCTAGTGTCATAGTTTCTCCTGCTTTAGTCAAGAATTATCGAAAATAAACCAAAGCGGCGCCTCTCATCATGTATCTCTATACAAGAAATCAGCTGGAGTGGTAAAATGAGCAGGATATGGTTTGTACCAGATTGGGGAGGAAGCACTAATGCTCAAGAGCAGAAATATCGGGGTTGGACTCGTGCTGGTCGCACTCCTGTTGTCGGCAGTGGGAGTTCCCTTAGCTGCAGATACTGCCGGAGCAAACCAGTCGTCTGCTCCATTTATCGAGTCCCAGGCGGCTATGGTTGCGGATCAGGCCGGGCATATATTATACAAGAAAAACGAACAGGACCGGATGTATCCGGCTAGTACTACCAAAATCCTGACTGCGTTGCTGGCGGTGGAGAACTGTAACCTTAATCAGACGGTGACTGCAGGGCCGGAGGTTAATATGGTCCCGGCCGCATCGGGCAGGTGTGGTCTGGTGCCGGGAGAATCCATCACTATGCGGGATTTGCTGTATGGTCTATTGCTGCGATCAGGTAATGACGCCGCCATGACTATTGCGGTTAACCTGGCCAGAAAAGCCAATCCGGATTTAACGATGAGCGAGCAGGAAGCCCTGGGTGAATTCAGCTGGATGATGAATCAGCGCGCCCAGGAGTTGGGCGCCAAGAATTCGCATTTTATCAATCCTCATGGCCTGCCTGAACCAGAACATTATTCCACCGCACGGGATCTTATGTTGATCACCATGACGGCGATGAAAGACCCCTTCCTCCGGGAGGTAGTAGCTACCCCGTCTTATTCCCCGGCCGGCAGGAGCGATAAAGCCACCGGCCAGGCTGTGGTTTGGGTCAATACTAACAAGCTGCTGGATAAAAACAGTCCCTTTTTCATGGCTGATGCTGCCGGTATCAAAACCGGTCACACCGATGAAGCCGGTTATTGTCTGGTATCCTCAGCACACCGGAAGCAAGCCCAGGCTTATGCCGTAGTATTAAACTCCACGCAGGACGGAGTATGGAAAGACTCCGCCGAACTGTTGGATTATGGTTTGAGCCATTCACCCTCGATTAACGAAGTACAGGAAGAGCCCGCGCCAAAGAAAGCCAAGCTGGCTACTCCGGCCCTACCTAAATGGACCTATTTTCTTGTATTTGTTAGTGCAACTGCTCTACTTGCCTTTGTCGCTATGGGTTTTTCCCGATTTGCTTCCAAAGACAAATCCGAAGCATGACCATTACTTACCCTTGTGGGGACCCTCTTTCTTAAAATACTCATCTATTATCTTCTCGGCCAGGCGCTTCTGCAATGCTGCCTGGGATACCAGGAACATCACCATGAGAAACCATTCTACCTGTTCCAGATCTCCACAGCCCATGTCCGCGGCCATCTTCTGTATGCTTTCCATCTTGCTGGCACACAGCGAATTAAAATCCGTAGAATGATCATGATTAATAGCCTGGGTCAGGCTATAGATCTGGTCGACAGAAGCGGCGATACCCTTGGCGCTGTATCCGGCCTTGCCCTCTCCCGGGTTTAACAGCGGTCCAAACAACATAGAAATATCATTTATGGATAAAATATGCTTGGAACTATAAACCAGGATCAGCAGGGCAATATGCTCCCGGCTGTATTTTTTCTTATTGGGGGGCATGAGCAATCCAGCCTTGGTATAGTTGTTGATCATGGTCTTGGTCAGCAACTTGTCTTTATCATGCCGTTTCAGATGGGCCAACTTCTTATCGATAAAGGCGTTGACCTGGTCTACGTACAGGTCGATATCCGGGATATCGTTCAAGGGTACCTCCTCGAACAACAAGACCTCATCGATGATCCGGCTCAGTTCATTGTGGTTGAACATTAAAATGCCTCCGTTTCAAAGGTTCTTATATTTGATTAAAACAAAAAAAGTTAACTATTGCAATTCATAAACCCATGTAATAGTATTGTATTATGCTTCACATAGTTTTAAATACTATGTGTTGCCACTTGGTATAAAGCGTTAACGAAGGGAGCTAACATAAAATGAAAGTAATCATGATAGAACCCAAGTCCCCGGGTAAGCATGTATTCAGCACCGTCAACATGCCACGTTTAGGGCTGCCCATTCTGGGGACCCTGCTAAAAAATGCCGGCCATCAGGTCGAATTGATTATGGGTTCACGCCGGGATATCAGTCTATCTCATATCAGCAACGCTGACCTGGTGGCGATATCCACTACTACTTCAACAGTAGTGGAGGCCTATCACCTGGCTGATTTCGCACGCAGCCAGGGCAAACCGGTCATAATGGGCGGCGCGCATGTAACTTTTCTGGCAGATGAGGCCCTGGAGCATTGCGATTATGTTTGTCGTGGCGAGGCCGATCTCACCTTTATGGATCTGGTTGATTGTATCGAGCAAGGCAAATCCCTGTCGGACATACCTGGCGTATCATATCGCGGCGAAGACGGGATCGTCCATAATCCCCGTCCCGACTGGGTGGACATCAACCGGGTTCCCTTTCCTGACCTTTCGCTATTCAAGGGCTTGAAGATGAGTACCTACCCCGTTGCAACTTCCCGTGGCTGTCCTTTTGACTGCACCTTCTGCAGTGTGACCTCCATGTTCGGGCGGAAATATCGCTGCCTGGAAACCGAGTCGGTCCTGGAGGAACTGGTGCCCTACAAAGGCAAAAAGGTCTTCTTTATTGATGATAACTTTACTGCCAACCCGCGCCGGTCCAAAGAATTGATGCAGCAGATGATAGAGAGGAATATCCGGCCTTCCTGGTGGTGCGCCCAGGTTAGGACTGATGCCGCACGTGATGAAGAGCTGTTAAAACTGATGCGGGATAGCGGATGCCGCACCGTTTTTGTCGGACTGGAGTCGATAAACCCCAAGACTCTGCAGAGTTTCAACAAGAAACAGGATGTAGAGGATATCGAGTTCTGCATCAAGCGATTTCATGACTTTGGCATAATGGTGCATGGGATGTTCGTCTTTGGTGCTGATAATGATACCGTGGAGACCATCGAAGATACCCTGGCCTTTGCCCGCCGTAACCGTATCGATACTGTTCAGTTCATGATCCTGACCCCGCTGCCAGGCTCACGCACCTTTGACGAACTGGCTGAGGCCGACCGCCTGCTCTCCCGGGACTGGAATCTTTATGATGCTCATCATGTAGTGTTCCAGCCGGCCTTGATGACTCCCTATGAACTGCAGACCGCTACCATATCCGCCTTCAAGCGTTTCTATACCTTTGGCAGCATACTGCAGAATATAAGAATTACCGGCTTCCAGTCCGTTGCCTTTCGGGCTGTGGGCTATTGGCTCTCCCGGCGCTGGGATCAGGATAATCGCTGGTACTACAAGTATCTGCAGAATATATCCCGCGCGGATGTACTACCGGGCTGGCGCAAAAGCCTTTCCAAAAGCATCGGAACCTTCAAGCTGCGCAAGTTAAAATACCTCTCCAGCGAGAAGTTGATCGATATTGAAATGACTGAGCAGGAAGGGACCTTTATCGTGAACCTTAAGGGCTACCTGAATGACTTTGCCCTGAGTGAGACCTTCAAAACCCTTTACTGCAATGTCCCCGGCTGGTATCAGAACATACGCATAAATATTGAAGAGCTGACCTTTTCCTCGGATAAAATCATGTTGAAATTCATCCGCAAATTGGATCAATTAGCCGGAAAAGCCCGCAGCGTAGAGATTAAACCAGCCCTCAGCAATAACCGTCTGCTCAGTGTACTAAAAAAGTACGACCTCAAGCTGCCAGGATTCAGCATATAGTATACTACTTGGTCTGCTACTTTTTTGATAAGTTTAACCGGAGGCCTGGCCTCCGGTTATCTATTCCATTTCTTTCACCGGTGGGAAAGCCAGCTGCTGGACCCACTTGCCGCCAACCAGCAAATAGCAGCCAAGAGCTGCTTTAACCAGGGTGGATAAGAGATTTTCAAAAATGAACCGATTCTGCATCTCGGTGCTCCATGCCGGACTGATACTATATATCTGAATAGCATTGGAGACTATCCGGCACGCGTAGGGCAAGGCTTCCACGATTAATACCACACCAAGCACCTTCATGGCCAGCATAAACCAACTGGCAAACGCATTTTCATCTTCCTCGATAGAGATTCTCTCCACCAGACCATGGGTCCCCATGATCAGATATAGTCCGGCGCCCATCATTACAATAGGAACGACCATACTGCTCAAGAAGGCAAGAGGCGGTATCATACCCCCGACCGCCGGTGCGCTCCCCCAGGTAACGATCGCCTGGACGATTCCGTTAACCAGGGTGAGAACTCCTACTACCTTCAGAGCAACAGATAACCACCCTTTATAGGACATATTCACTTTTATTCCCCTCCATATTCCCCACTTTGTTTCCATGATTATACTATATTTCCTATTTTCTCGCCTATCTTGTGCGACTAGAACTTTTATCCTTGCCAACGTATAGCTTCCTCTCTTTACCTCAATAATAAGCCATAAGGATAAAAATCGGGAGGCTCCCTGTATTGAAGGCGATAGAGACCCGTAAGCTTACTAAATACTATGGCCGCCAGCCAGGTATCGTAGACCTGGATCTGACGGTGGAAGAAGGCCTGATCTTCGGTTTTATCGGTCCCAACGGCGCTGGCAAATCAACCACCATCCGCACCCTCTTGAATCTCATTTGGCCCAGCCGGGGATCGGGGCAAATTCTGGGGATGGATATCATCAAACAGTCTCGTGAAATTCGCCTGATAACCGGTTATGTTCCAGCGGAGGTCAATTACTACGGAGATATGACTGTACAGGCTTTACTAAAATACAGCGCCTCATTCTATCCCGGCCATCCTACCAGGAGGCTAAGCCACCTGGTCGAGCGCTTCGATCTGGACCCCGCCAAACGCATCGATCAGCTCTCCTTTGGCAATAAGCGAAAAGTCGCCATCATACAAGCTCTCCTGCATCAGCCCCGCCTGCTAATTCTGGATGAAGCCACCAGCGGTCTCGATCCGCTAATGCAGAACATCTTCTTTGAAGTGATCAAAGAAGAAAATGAACGAGCGACCATCTTCTTCTCTTCTCATGCCCTGGGAGAGGTACAAAAGCTATGCAGCCAGGTAGCAATCATAAAACAGGGCCGGATCATTGCCGTAGAAAATGTGGACGATCTGCGCCGAACATTAATCAAAACCATTACCCTTGAATACGAGTCAGAAAATATCCCATCACTAACCCTGCCTGGAATAGCCAACAGTCAAAGGGTCGGGACTCATCATAAATTTATGTTTAACGGAAAAAGCAAAAGCTTATTAGAGGTGCTGGCTAAGTCTCCGATTAACAATGTACTTATCGAAGAGCCATCTTTGGAAGAGGTTTTTCTGCATTACTACAGGAATGAGGATGAATGATATGAACATCCTGCCAAGAGAGCTCCGGATCAATATAAGCAATTTAATCATTTGGACAATGATTCTGGCTGGCCTGGGTATTCTGGTCATGGTTTTCTTCCCCTCTCTAGCCCGACAAGCCGCAA
Organism: Syntrophomonadaceae bacterium; assembly: GCA_012729835.1. GTDB lineage: Bacteria > Bacillota > Syntrophomonadia > Syntrophomonadales > Syntrophomonadaceae > Syntrophomonas_A. The sequence goes on along the minus strand of JAAYCK010000098.1, from coordinate 3,259 downwards.
CTCTGGAGAAAGTGATGAGCAGCCTGCCGCGCGGGGTGTTGCTGGCTTTTGGCCTGGAGAAGATATCCATGACTGATCTCCTCGGGTACTACGCTGCCAACCAGTATACTACCGTCACTCTATTCGGCAGCATCTATGCTATATTATTGTCTTCAGCCATGCTTGCCAAGGAAGAAAGCGAAAAAACCATTGAATTTCTTTTATCACGACCGATCAGCCGGTGGAAGATAGTAAGCGCAAAACTCCTGGCAATTGTGATCCTGGTTCTTATATTTAATCTACTGATTACATTTATCATGTATATAACTCTGGTGGCAGTAAAGACTCAGGATTTCAGTCTAAAGGTATTCCTTCTGCTTTCCGCAGGCTCGTTTTTATTGCATCTGACCTTTGCCTCCATCGGATATCTGTTATCGGCTTTAGCCCGGGGCAACCGCCCACTTACTCCCGCAGCCCTGGCTGTGGTACTAATCACCTATTTCTTGGGTATAGCCTCAGCTTTATCTGCCCGTTTGGATTTCCTTAAATTCTTGAGTCCGTTTAAATATGTGGACGCGGTGGACATCCTGATCCATGAGAACATAGCCAGTAATTACTTACTGTTAATAATAGTAATCAACCTGGCAGCTATAGCTCTGACTTATCTGCTTTACCAACGAAAAGATTTTGCTATATAATTGTCTCTCCTATAGTGTGTCATGGATGTGTTCCCCGATCTCGCTGCCTGCCTGCAACCTGACCAACAAAGAGCTAAATCTGCCGCCTGCCTCTTCGAAATCGATAAGGGTTTTAAGGCTGACACCCGCGTAGATGGGATGTGGTTTCCAGGTTATACCCACTGCGTCAACCGCCTTATCGACATATTCGATCCTGCCCCCATCCATTTTTTCAAATAACCTTTCTTTCATCCCGACCATCCGCCTCTCGTTATTCATTCGCGGCATCAAAAAAAGATAACCGTCTGCTTTCAGCTTAGGCGGTTATCTCCATGTAGTATTGAATATTATTGCTATTCTAATCTTCCAGCTGGGCTACCGCCCGTATCCATCCTCCCGATGCCCCCTTGATCTTAACCGGGAAACAAAAGAAGGTGAAACCAAATGGCGGGAGCATCTCCAGATTGGTCAACTTCTCAATATGGCAGTATCCCTGTTCAATGCTGGCGAAGTGTCAAGTCTAACGAGATCAAAGTGGAGATGAACTAGTAATACCTGCTATGCTGATCAGGTCTGTTTTAAGAGTATCTGCCGGGGTAGGAATCCAAATCGTGCATAGAAACCCAATACTTCTTCGTTGCCTTTAGCTACCACTAAAGTCTTACCCGAGGAGCCTTGCTCATCCATCCAGTTAAGGGACCGCTTCACCAGATTCTCTCCGATTCCCTTTCCCCTGAATTCATTCTCAACATAAATGGACTCCAGTTCCCCCTGTTTATAGCGATTAATGCTGCTGATACAATAACCAACTGCCTTCTGGCTGGCATAATCCTGGGCAATTTCTACCCAAACCAGGCCGTCCCTGGCCTTATCCTCCAGCATCCTTTTCCGTATATCGAAATTAATAGCCTCAAACTCTTGGCGGAAATGTTCCGAACGCATTTTGTGGTGTTCCACCAATTTCCACCACAATGGTTCGACCGCATCCAATAATTCATCCTGTCCAGAAATGTAGGTTATCACTGACCCCACCCCTTGCTTTGCATTCTCTTCATCGCGCTCTCCAGGCGCAGCAAGGCTTCCTGCACCAATGACCGCGGACAGCCGATGTTCATACGTTGGAATCCCCGGCCTTCTTCTCCGAAAATATGCCCCGGCGACAGGATCAGCCTGGCCTGCTCCCGGAAAAAGGTCTCCAATTCGTGATCATCCATACCCAGGTCCCGGCAATCCAGCCAGACTAAAAACGTACCCTCAGATTCCATCACCTTGATTTGCGGAATCCTTTCTTGAATGAAAGACCTGACCAGGCGATAGTTGGCCTGCACATAAATCATTAGCTCCTCGAGCCACGCTTCGCCATGGGTGTAGGCGGCTTCCATAGCGGTAACGGCAAATACATTTGGTATATCAATGCCGCTGTTGTTAAGGACATGCCGATAGGCGTTACGCAGCTTTTCATTAGGAATGATGGTACTGGCAGCCTGGATACCCGCAATATTGAAGGTTTTACTGGGGGCATTCACGATCGCCGAATTCTGCTCCAGTTCCGGAGATAAGGCAGCCAGCACGTTATGCCGGTACTCTGGGAAAATAAGATCGCAGTGTATCTCATCACTTATCATTACTATATCCCGCTCCAGGCAGAACTCTCCCAACTTCTTCAGCTCATCACTACTCCACACCCGTCCTCCCGGATTATGCGGACTGCATAGTATAATGGCCCTGGTCCGTGAAGTAATCCTTGGCCGCAGGCTATCAAGATCCATCCGATATTTGCCGTCTTCCATAATTAGTGGATTCCTGATTAACTGACATCCATTGCTGCGCACCACGGAGTAGAACGGCGAGTAGACCGGGGTCTGGATAATAACCTGATCACCGGGATGGGTATATGCTCTGACCAACATACTAAGAGAAGCTACCACCCCGGGACTGTTATCTATCCACTCGCGCCGGGCTTCCCAACCATAACGCTTTTTCATCCAATCCAGCAACACCTGGTACCAAGTGTTCCAGCAGCCTGAATAGCCAAATACTCCGTGCCGGGCTCTGGCTTCCAGCGCCTCAATTACGGCCGGCGGCGATTTGAAATCCATGTCAGCCACCCACATGGGCAGCAAATCACCGTCCTTTACATCATCCCATTTAAAACAATTGGTCCCTCTTCGCTCCACCAATTCATCAAAGTCATACATTATTGATCCTCCGATCATACCCTCGACTGTTTTCCCAGATGCTGTATCTCATAATATTGGCCAAGTAAATAAACTCGATAATACATTATTATCTCATAACGCTACAGTCAGACCAAGTGGTCAAGCGTTTAGCGGCTATATGTTTTCTGCAATCTCCACTCTTCCTGACGAGCAGTTTTCTACCTTTGTCTTTTGTATCATTTTGGGCCCTTTGGCCGACTCTATTGATATATGATGGTATCTACAATAACTAATTATTGATTAACGAGTGACTCGCTTTCAGAAAAAGTATTAGGACCCGGTTAGACCGGGTCCTAATAAAATATAATTCCTGGCGACGTCCTACTCTCCCACATCTGAAATGCAGTACCATCGGCGCTGGAGAGCTTAACTGCCGTGTTCGGT
>JAAYCK010000097.1 GCA_012729835.1 Syntrophomonadaceae bacterium | reverse complement strand
GGTGGTGGACAGTTTTATGTGCCCCAGTAATTCCTGTACCGAACGAAGATCCGCTCCGTTATTCAGCATGTGCGTGGCAAAAGAATGCCGCAGTGTATGAGGACTGATAGCCTGGTTTAAAGCTATCTCCTCCATATATTTATCAATAATATTCCTAATACTGCGGGAAGAAATGCGCTGCCCCGACTTGTTTAGAAAAATAGCCTGGCTGGTATGACTGGATTTCCTGGCCATAATCGGGCGTCCTAGATTTATATAGTTATGCAGTGCCTGTCTGGCCTGCTTGCCAATCGGTACTATTCTTTCTTTGTTGCCCTTGCCTCTAACCTTAATTAGTTCCTCATCCCAGTTTATATCATCCAGATCCGCTCCCACCAATTCACTGACTCGCAGTCCGCAGGCATATAAGACCTCCAGGATTGCGGTATCCCGTTTGCCAGCGGGGGTAGATTGGTCTGGAGCATTTAGAAGCAATTCCACTTCGGCAGGATAAAGAAATCGCGGTAGTTTCTTATCCTGGCGGGGGGTACTGACCGCAGCGATTGGATTGTTGGGCAGAACGTTCTCTCGACAGAGATACTTGACAAAGGACCTAAGGGCGGCCAGTTTTCTCGACATAGTAGCTCGGCTTAACCCTTGCTGCTGGAGAAAACTCAGGTATTCCCTGATTGATTTGTGGTTGAGGTTGTCGCTGGTCACATTTTTGATAGCAATCCCATTGTTATCGGCAAGAAAACTAAAACACTGGTTCAAATCGCTTTTATAGCTGACCAGAGTCATGCGCGAAGCACTCTTTTCCACCCGCAAATGTTCTAGAAAACTATCAATATATGTAAAAAGCATATATCCCCCTGAATTTTCTATATCTACGGAAAATCCTAACACAAGGGAATTAATATTTCAACTCTTTTAGCAACAATTCTGAAAATTTATCCAGGGCATATCTTGCACGCTCAACATAGGCAAAATAGCGCTCGCCCTTGTTTTTTATCATTGGCTCCAGTGGTGGCAAGATACCAAAATTGGCGTTTACTGGTTGAAATAGGCTAGGACGTGCAGAGGTGATAAAGGCGACCAGTGACCCAAGCATAGTGTAATCACTGATGATCAGAGGCATTCTTCCTTTCAACAAACACCAGGCATTGATCCCCGCCAATATTCCGGTTGCTGCAGATTCCATATAGCCCTCTACCCCGGTTATCTGACCGGCAAACAATATCCTGGGCCGGCTCTTCATCTGCAGGGTAGGTTCCAATAGGAACGGGCTGTTGATATAGGTGTTTCGATGCATCGATCCATAACGAACAAAGGCAGCTTCTTCGAGGCCAGGAATCAGGCGGAAGATGCGATCTTGTTCTCCCCATTTGATGCGGGTTTGAAACCCTACTAATCCAAATATCCGTCCCTCCTGGTCCTCCTGCCGTAATTGCAGTACCGCATAAGGCCTGGTCCCGTCAGGGCGGTTGAGACCAACCGGCCGCATGGGGCCATATCTTAAGGTGTCAACACCCCGCCGGGCGATCACCTCTACCGGCATACAAGAATCGAAATAGTGAGTGCGATCTACGTCGTGTCCTTCTTTTATATCAGCCGCAATTAGTTCTTCATAAAAACGTTGGTACTCTTCCTTATCCATGGGACAATTATAATAATCATCACCACCCTTGCCGTAACGGGAGGCCTTGTACACCTTGTCCATGTTAAGGCTTTCCAGGGTGAGGCTGGGAGCTATAGCGTCGAAAAAATAAAGGCTTTCTTCTCCAGTCACAGTCCTCAAGTAAGCAGCAAAGTCATCCGACGTGAGCGGACCGGTAGCCACTATACATATCTCATCATCGGGCAGCCTTACTGCCTCTTGCCGGATAATTTCAATGCCAGATTGCTTCTCGATTCGCTCAGTGACCAGTGCCGCAAATCGGTCACGATCAACGGCCAGGGCTGAACCAGCTGGTACCCGAGCCATCTCTGCACATTCCAGCAAAAGAGAACCCAGGCGCCGCATCTCGATTTTCAGCAAGCCCTGGGCTGTGGTTTCTATTTCTGATTTTAACGAGTTGCTGCAGACCAATTCTGCCAATCGATCCGTTTGATGAACCGGAGTGTTATTGGTCGGCCGCATTTCCCACAGCTTGACTGGTGCGCCGTGCCGGGCGAGGAAATAGGCAGCTTCACATCCGGCCAATCCACCGCCGATAACGTTAATGTACTCCAGTGCTATTCCCTCATTTCCTCAACATACTTGCATTCAGCATTATTGCATACCAGCTGGCCCTTGGATGAGCGGCCAACCTTCTCCAATAAGGCCTCACCGCAAACCGGACAATTCTTTCCCGATGGCTTATTCCAGGAACGAAACTCGCAAGTTGGATAATTGGCACATCCATAAAATCTTCGTCCCTTCTTGCTCTTTAATGCCAGGACCTCTCCCCCGCAACGGGGACACGCCACCCCCACTTCTTCATTGATTGATTCCGTATGTCGGCAATCAGGGAAGCCGGAACAGGCCAGGAATTTGCCGAAGCGTCCATATTTAACGAGAAGGGGCTTGCCACATTGCGGGCAGTCTTTGCCGGCTTCTTCCGGTTTGAGTTCAACCTTTTCTACCAGGGCAGCGGCTTTTTCTAGATCCTCGGCAAAAGGTGCATAAAAATCACGCACTACCTTCTTCCATTCCATGGTTCCCTCTTCGATCCGATCCAGATTCTCTTCCATACGGGCGGTAAAATCCACCTCAACTATGTTGGAAAAGTTATCCTTGAGCAGATCAACAACAATGAAACCCAGTTCAGTGGGCACAAATTGTTTATTCTGGCGTTCTACATAATTTCTCTTGAGTATAGTATCGATTATTGGCGCATAGGTACTGGGCCTTCCTATGTTATATTCCTCCAGCAGCTTCACCAGGCTAGCCTCAGAATATCGCGGAGGCGGTTGGGTAAAGTGCTGTTCCGGATCTAGACCAATCAGTTCAAGTTTTTGCCCCTGTAACAATTCAGGCAAGGTGTTCTTGGTGGACTCTTCTTCCTGGTCATTATAGATCTTCAGATATCCAGCAAATCTCAAGCGGGATGAACTGGCCCGAAAGCCATATTCTCCAGCTGATATTTCGGCAGTAACTGTATCAAATATCGCCGCCGCCATCTGGCTGGCCACAAAGCGTTCCCAAATCAGCTTATACAGGCGGTGTTGGTCCCGGCTTAGAGTCCCTTTAACACTATCCGGAGTTCTTTCCACGGAAGTAGGCCTAATACATTCATGGGCATCCTGGGCTGTTTTTCTGGTCTTATGCTGGTTAGGGGTTACCGGTACGAACTTGGGACCATAATGGTGGCGGATATAATCCAGGGCTTCTTCCTGGGCTACGGCAGCTACCCGGGTAGAATCAGTTCTCAGATAAGTTATTAATCCAACAGTGCCTTCCCGGCCAAGATCCAAACCCTCGTATAATTCCTGTGCTACTTTCATGGTGCGTTTAGAATAGAAATTAAGTCTTTTGGATGCCTCCTGCTGAAGAGTACTGGTAATAAAGGGTGGCGGACTTTTACGGGTGCGTTCCTTTTTTTCAACGCGGGATACCTTGAAGGAAGCCTTTTTTAACTCCTTCATAACCAGGTTTTTCTCCGTTTCGTTATGGATCTCAAGCTTGGCTTTGCCGTGATTGATTAGGCGAGCTGTAAATATTGCGTTATCTCCGCCGGACAGCCTGGCCTCAATAGTCCAGTATTCCTCGCTCTGAAATCCTTCGATCTCCTTTTCCCGCTCACATATGAGGCGTACAACGACCGATTGGACACGGCCCGCACTCAAGCCCTTCCTTATTTTGCTCCACAGCAAAGGGCTCAGATTGTAACCGACCAGCCGATCCAATACCCTTCTGGCCTGCTGTGCATTGACCCTTTTGTTGTCAACTGGACGTGCCTTTTTAATGGCTCCCCTGACAGCATCCCGGGTTATTTCATTAAACTCGATCCGGCATTTGCTCCCGGCGGGAATACGCATGGCATTTTGCAGATGCCATGCAATAGCTTCACCCTCACGATCAGGGTCAGTTGCCAGCAGAACGCGGTCTGCCTTCTGTGCCTCATCTTTGATCTCTTTGAGCAGGTTCCCTTTGCCCCGGATAGTTATATATTGAGGCTCGAAGTCATTACTCACATCAATGCCCAGCTTACTCTTGGGCAGATCCTTGATATGTCCTACCGATGCCTTAATCTTGTAGCCTTTACCCAGAAACTTTCCCAGCGTCTTGGCTTTGGCTGCAGACTCTACGATCACCAGGGTGTTTTCCGCCAATAATCTCACCTCTCCAAAATACTAATGGGCACTTGAGGAAAATCCTCATGACTGTTTTATGTAATAATTGCCGGGCAGTGCCGTAATTATTCCTCGCAGTTCCAACTGTAGGAGCAATGTGCTCAGTTGACCAATATTTAATCCTGTCCGGTCCAGCAGGTAATCAAAGTGCCCGGGATCATTCTCAATAGACTCAAGAATCTGGTTCTCTTCCCTGCTAAGCAGCGGAAGAACTGGCTGTGCCAGTTCTCCAGAAAGCGTGCTGGCAACATCTTCATATTCCTCTATTATATCCTCCAGAGATGAAACTAGCTTAGCTCCCTGTTTGATAAGATTATTGGTGCCTACACTGCTCTTGCTATTAATAGGTCCTGGTACGGCAAATACGTCACGACCCTGTTCCAGAGCAAAATCAGCGGTTATCAGCGCTCCGCTCTTTTCCTGGGCTTCTATTACAACCACGCCGCGACACAAGCCAGAAATAATCCGGTTACGCATAGGGAAGTTTCCTGGCTCCGGTCCAATATGACAGGGGAATTCACTTACAACAGCACCATTGTCAGCTATTTCCGAATATAGCTTCTTGTTTTCCGGTGGATACACCACATCCAGGCCGCAACCCAATACAGCTACAGTCTGGCCCGTCTCCAAAGCTCCGCGATGAGCCTCACTGTCTATTCCTCGGGCCAAACCGCTGACTACCACTATTCCGCGGGCAGCCAGCTCACGGCCCAGTTTTCGTGCAGTATTCTTGCCATAATAGCTGGCCAAGCGTGATCCCACCAAAGCTATGGCGGTCCCAGCCAGGCAGTCTATTTGCCCCCGGTAATATAAAACATACGGCGGGTTGTGGATATGTCTTAACATAGCAGGGTAGGCTTCCTCATCCCAGGTAACCACCCGGATACCGGCTGCCGTCATCTGGTCGAAACGAGTCTCCGGATCATGGTTTTTTACGTTAATAATACTTTCAACCACATCTTTTGCAAAAAATGATGCCTGAAGCCGCTTTTCACTTGACTCATAGCAGGCCTGAAAGCTACCAAAGCTCTCAATAATTTTCCAAATGCTTTTTGTGCCTATGCCATTTATCGAATGAAGACTGCACAAACAAGCCTTTTCCTTACGATCCATTTCTACCTCAAGAACAATAGTTTATGGTATTAAAGTCTAAAGGTATTGATAACATAAAAACAATTGCATTGCAAGAGCATTTTGTTGGTTATGTAATTTATGTATAAATATTCCTTTGGGAGGCCGTTAATAACTATGCCAAAATTTTCGTTTCTAAGTCTTTCTTTGAGCGGGCAATATAAGAATAATCCATAAGATTTCATAGGAAAGGAGTTTTGCCTTATGCTAGATTTTCTTGATCATAAAAACTCAATCGGAAAAAAAATCATCGGCGAGGACAGGATTGACCCGGGTACCTTCAGTTTTATGGAAACAGGCTGGTGGATATTTCATGCCGCTGCGATTGCCGGCATTTACGTACTGGGCAGCAAGGTATCCCGCCATATGGACCGGCTTCATTAAGCCCCGGAGGAGTATTATGCGCATCTATAGCAGCGAACCGTTGAAATATGTCAATCGCCGCCTGGGGTTTCCTGCCGATGAGGAACCCTTTCCCGGTGGAGATATCTACGAAGAGGTTTGGCTCCCCGTCGGGGACGAAAAGGAAGCAGATATAATGCATCTGCTCCAACAAAACCGTTTATAAAGATTATTCTAGATATAATACTTCGATGCAGCGCGACAGACCGGGCATTTTATAAAGTATACTCCGGTCTGTCCATTATTATTTTACCTCGACACTTCTGATAGTTTCCCGGCCAAATATATCATGGATCCTCACCGCTATACTGCCCGAGGTCCCGCCGGGCAGGGGAATCCTGACCCGGGTTGGTATATTGGAATCATAGCAGCGATGCTGCTGTCGAATCACTTGCCAGTTGGAATGAAAAAAACCCTCCTGGTAATCTGTATCTATCTCCCAAAAATCCAACAAAACTGACCAGGGCCAGGGGTTTTCCAGCCTGGCTCTATCATCTCTCGCAGGTGAGTAATCTTCAATGCCTATCTCCAGCCACAACGATTCCCGGCTCTCGTTTCTTACATAAGGTCCATAAAGTTTTAGCCTTGGTTGATCGTCCACCGGACTATCAATCTCGAATGTATCCAGTCTGAAATCCCGGCTCTTCATTTCTATCAAACGGTACAGCGTCGTTCCCAATGCTATATCATTATTGTCACAGTTAATCCAATCACGACCGCTAGTTTCAGCAGCTTCGGCTAGAGTACCAGATCCGGCATAAAAATCAGCCACCAGATCCCCCGGGTTGGAAGCGCACTCGATCAGTCGGCGAAGCAACGCTACCGGCTTCTGGGTAGGAAACTTAAGATTCTCGTACGCTGTTGGGCTGAGTATCTTATTAATATCTGCCCACCAATCCTGTAGCATTGCACCTTCCTCATGTAGTTGAAAGCGATCTCCTTTTACTCTGGTCAACCCACGCTGTAAGGTAGCCTCGCTGTAACTGCGGAATTGGGGATTAAAGGTATATTTTTCACCCTTGCTGTACCAGAGAATGGTGTCATGCTTACGATGGAAATGACGCCGGGTCCCTGAACCTCCTGAATAACACCAGATAATCTCGTTAATGAAGTGGTTATTACCAAAAATCTCATCCAGCAAAATTTTTACGTAATGGCAAGCATGCCAATCCAGGTGAACAAATATACTGCCATTCTCTGCTAGCAACTCACGCATCAGGATAAAACGCTTATACAATCCGTCGAGATAGGTGGACATGCCCGGGTTTCCGTCATCTTGGAAAACTCTGCGCTGCAGCCATTCCTTCCGAGTCCCGTCGACCAGAAGTATCCGTGAATGATAATTACTCTGGCTAAGATAAGGCGGGTCTATATAAATTAGATCTATTTTGCCGCTGTAGCCTGAACTAAGCAGCCAGCTCATAACTGCCAGGTTATCCCCCATAATGGCCCGCGGGCGGGGATTGGGTTTATACTCTTCTTCGCCTAACCAGGGACCAAAGAGATTATCAGTATCCAATATTGGATTAGGATGAATCAGACTACTGGCTACCTTCCCGATCGCAACGTCTGATCGCCATTCCTGATGTTTGCCTGGCCAGTCTAAAATTACTTTACTGTCAAATACCATCCCGCCACCACCCCTCTATGTCCAAGCAAATATTAACATAAAAAGGCCCGGTTCCATAGAATTATTCAGCCTGCATCATTTTATCAGGCTAAAATTCTAAATCCGGGCCTTAATATATTACTGGTAGTCTATCTATAAAAATGGTGACAATTCTGAGATCTCAATCAGGTTATTGGCCGTAAAGGCCGGCTCACTCTGATAGGTCATACTAGCCAAATATGCTGTTAAAGCGAGTATTACTGCAATTAGCGCCATGGTGAATATGCTGCGGGCCATATTAATCCCCCGTTCATATATACTTTCTCAGTTGTTTCAGGGCTGCCTTCTCCAAACGTGATACCTGCGCCTGGGATATGCCAATCTCATCGGCCACCTCCATTTGGGTCTTGCCGGCAAAGAAACGCAGAGCCACTATGTTTTTTTCGCGATCATTCAGCTTTTTCAACGCTTCCTTGATACATATTTCCTCCAGCCACAGGCCGTCCGTGTTCTTGTCGTCACTGATTTGATCCATAACCAGTATAGGGTCGCCGCCATCATTGTAGATGGGTTCGAATAGTGAAACAGGTTCCTGAATGGCATCGAGGGCAAATACTACTTCTTCACGCGGCAATTCTAGAGCTTGTGCAATATCTGCCACACTGGGTTCAGCTGCCTTGTCAGAGACCAGTTTTTCTCTTACCTGTAATGCCTTATAAGCTATATCCCGCAGGGAGCGAGAAACCCTTACCGCATTATTGTCGCGCAGGTATCGGCGTATTTCACCAATGATCATCGGTACCGCATAAGTAGAAAACCTGACATTCTGGCCCAGGTCGAAATTATCTATCGCCTTGATCAAGCCTATACATCCGACCTGAAATAGATCATCCACGCATTCTCCGCGATTGCTGAATCGCTGGATCACACTTAGAACCAGGCGTAGATTGCCCTGAATAAGTTTTTCGCGAGCACTGATTTCACCTGACTGCATGACCTGGAATAGTTTTCGCATCTCTTCATTCTTGAGAACTGGGAGCTTGGAAGTGTTTACGCCGCAGATTTCTACTTTGTTTATCAAATAGTCTAAGCCCCTTCCCCTTGAAGTTTATTATAAATTATTTACTTTTTTTCTAATTTATATTCGGCAAAGAAAGGGGGTTGGCAAGTTATTTAGTCACAGATTGATACGAGCATAATGATGCCCGGAGCGGGCGACATTTATTCGGTGCAAAAACAAAACCCCCGCACTATCTGCTGAGGGCAGCTTGTCAAAGAAGTAGCAGACCGAACAAAAATGGCGAAGGTCGAGGCACAAGCAAGCCCGCAATTGAGGCGTACTTAGCGTACGTCGATTGAGCGGGCTTGTGAAGTAACGATGATATTCGTCTTTTTTGACGGTCTGACCCCGCATTTTCTGCGGAGGTTGATGTAAACAATCCTTCCCCTACTCTATTTTACGGATCTCACGCTGCAGTCGACGAAGTATGCGCTTTTCCAGTCGAGAGATGTAGGACTGCGAAATCCCTAGTATATCGGCGACCTCCTTCTGGGTCTTTTCCCCTTCATTGTCTAGCCCGAAACGCAATTGGATTATTGTCTTTTCACGGTTCGTTAACTTATGCATGGCCTGGTGCAAAAGGCTGCGTTCAACTTCACTCTCGATCTTCTTATATATCATATCGGTTTCGGTTCCCAATACATCTGATAAAAGAAGTTCATTACCATCCCAATCCACATTAAGGGGTTCATCCAGAGATACTTCGGCCCGGTTTTTCAGGTTCCGTCGCAGATACATCAGTATTTCATTTTCAATACAGCGCGAAGCATAAGTAGCCAGTTTGATATTTTTGCTGGGCTCAAAAGTATTGACCGCTTTGATTAGACCTATGGTGCCGATAGAAACCAGATCTTCGATATTGATGCCGGTATTCTCGAATTTTTTAGCGATATACACTACCAGCCGTAAATTGTGCTCGATCAATGTGGCTTTTACAGTCATGTCTCCCTGCGCCAGGCGTGATATTAACATCGATTCTTCTGGTTCACGCAAGGGAGGGGGTAAAACCTCAGTAGAACCTATATAGTGAATATACTTCGGCATGCTACGGGCAAGATATCTCTTAATCAACTGCAGTTTCCATTTGTTTAGCCAGTGGCTAATATTAAACATCTCTCAACCCCCCTTTATTTCTCCACAACTTCTGCCGGTATCAACATCCGATAGCTGTCATCAGCACTGAGGCGACCCAGGTACAGTGCCACTACCAGCCCATAATGAGAAATGCTCTTCCGGGCGGCATAGACCAACACCTCATCTGCCCTGATACCTAATAAGATTCCGTTTGTTTGGCCAATAGATTGATATGGTATTAGGCGCAGGCGACTTGCCCACCCACTTCCACTGAGGCGTTCAAAAACCTCATTCTCATTGGTGCCTGCTTCGATTGCCTGCTGGAAATCCTGGGGCAGACAATCCTTGAGCAGGCTGTATTCAGCCACCAAAACCGGTCGGTTGGTCAACGGGTCCCTGAGTGAATTGCCGGTATCCAAGAAACCGCAGCCGGTGCAGCGCAGGTCATCGAAACACATCTCAACATCAAAGGTGAGGATTCCCGGCACGATCCGTGCAGCCAGGTATTTGCCTCCAGTCAGACCCAGCACGATTACCAGAAAAGCAGCTCCTGCCAGCCACAGAAAAGAGGACGAAGCGCCCCCTCCCGAGGTGCTGACCAGATTGGGTAAAGCTATCGCCGCGCCAGCTGCAAAGAGACTGATGCAATAGAAATATATCAACTGCTTAATAAAGCGATGACACTCACTCGGATAAAAAGCAATAAAAACCAACAAGAGGGAAAACCCCAGCTTAACTGGCATACTGTACGCCAGGGAACTATGCCAGAGCATGCTGGCACAGGCATAGACTGCACCTAAACTGGCTGATACAATTATCCGCGGATAATGGATGATACTGCCCGACAAACGCCCCGCCGCCAGCAGAATAACAAAATCCATTATGAAATTGACCATAAAGGTGATATCGAGGTATACCTTTGCTTTCGGCAATTTCCCCACCACTTCCGGGTTGTCTGCAAAAACATTCAAAGAAGGATATTTAGCAAATGTACTAGCTTCAGAATGCAAGTAGTTTTCCCAAATTATACCTCGCCAGCTAGCAGTTAATTTGTCTGAATAATAGATGGCAGTGAACTTTTTATAGGCAGGAAATAACAAGAAAGGTGTGCTTCCGAGCAATAAAAAAGACCGGAATCGAAAGATTCCAGTCTTTAATCTAGCTATTGATAATAAGCTTTATCTCCCCCGGCGCAGGAATGGCGGAATATCCATGTCGGTAGCCCGCTCATCACCACGATTGAGGAAGGTAGGCGGTGATTCCATAACCCTCGATGATCTGGTGCTGCGGGTGTCACTGGCGGAAGCGGTCCGCGGCGGCGGATTGAAACCGGTAGCAATCACTGTAAATCTAATTTCATCCTGCATATCCTCGTCGATCGCCGCTCCAAAAATAATATGGGCTTCAGGGTCGGCAGCCTGATGGATAATATCAGCAGCCTCCTGAATTTCATACAGGGTAAGGTCATTGCCGCCGGTGATGTTATACAATACTCCCCGGGCTCCTTCAATTGAGGTTTCCAGCAAGGGACTGGATATAGCCATACGGGCAGCTTCAGCAGCCCTATTTTCACCAGAGGCCCGACCTATACCCATCAAGGCTGATCCGGTATTCTTCATGATAGTTTCCACATCAGCAAAGTCACAATTTATCATGGCATGAACAGAGATAATGTCGGATATGCCCTGTACTCCCTGTCGCAGTATTTCATCAGCTATTTTAAAAGCTTCGTTAAAACCGGTATGTTTATCGACTACCTGGAAAAGGCGGTCATTGGGTATAATAATGAGACTGTCAACTTCATCCCGCAGCAATTGGATGCCGGAATCTGCTTGTTGCCGTCTCTTATGTCCTTCAAAGGTAAAAGGCCTGGTAACCACTCCCACCGTCAGCGCGCCAAGTTCGCGAGCAATCCTGGCTATTATAGGTGCCCCTCCGGTCCCAGTCCCACCGCCCATACCGGCAGTAACAAATACCATATTAGCTCCCTGCAGGGCCTTCTTTATCTCGTCAGAAGTCTCTTCGGCAGCTTTCATTCCCTTTTCGGGATCAGCCCCTGCGCCTAGACCCTTGGTCAACTTTTCGCCTACCTGAATCTTGGTTTCAGCCCGGGACAGGTACAGAGCCTGGGCGTCGGTATTTACCGCTATGAAATCCACTCCCTTGAGCCCCGCTTCAATCATGCGATTAATTGCGTTATTTCCGCCCCCACCTACTCCGATTACCTTGATAACAGCAAATTGCTGCATTTCTACGTCAAAGTCCAACGGCATGTCCTAACCTCCTTAAGCCTATTACCTGAAAAGATCTTTAATCCAGTCGCTGATACTATTTCTTATTCCCGATACACCTTTTTCCTTCACCTGGTAACGAGCTCCTGAATTGCTGGCAGCGTAGATAAGCCCCCCCAAGACTGCAGCATTTTGGGGACTGTTAAAATCCGCCCCCATGCCTCGTATATTATCAGGTACACCTATCCTAACTGGCATATTGAAGTATTCTTGCATTACCTCACAAATTCCTGCCAGTTGTGCTGCTCCTCCACTGATCACGATTCCTCCGGGAATCCGATCCCAGGAGGCCAACTGGGCCAATTCGGAGTATATGATCTCCATCATTTCATTGACCCGTGCCGAAACTATTTCTGCCACCATCCTTTGCGAAACCTGCTGGGCATCCTTCCCCTGCAAGTTCTTAACATTTATGGACACCTCATCTTTTGCCATTTCAACATGGGCTACCCCATATCTCTCCTTGATACGAGCCGCTTCTTCCGGAGAAGTCCTTAGAATAATGGCCAAATCTTTAGTAATATACTCATCCCCCAGGGGCAGAACCGCAGTATGTGTGATGGTCCCTTCCTGAAAAAGGCTGATTTCAGTAGTTCCTGCGCCGATGTCTATCAAAAGAACGCCCATGTCCTTTTCGGTCGGTGATAGAACGGCTTCTCCGGTTAGCATTGGATTATAGATTATCTGATTGATGTGCAGGTTGATGCGGTTGGCAGTGCGTTGCATGTTTTGAACTGCCGCAGTAGCTGCGATTATTATAGTTACTTCCGCTTCCAGTCTCCCGCCGACCATACCAACGGGATCGCGGACACCATCGAAACCATCCACTATGTATTGTCGCTCAATAGTCTGCAGTATTGTCTTGTCCGGAGGCAAAGCAATACTCCGTGCCGAATGCAGCACCCTTTCCTTGTCTTCCAGAGCAATTTCATAATTAGGATTACCAACTGCTACCATGGCGTGATTACTGACTGCTCCGATGCTGATTCCCGAGAACCCCAGCAAGGTACTCAGGACCTCGACCCCGGTGAGGCGTTCCAGTTCATTCAGGCATTCATTAATAGTACGCGCGGTACTTTCGATATCAACTATCTGGCCCTTGCGCACGCCGGCCGAAGGTATCCGGGCTAATCCCAGCACATTCAGATCCTGGCCATAATATACTTCGGCTAGGGCAGCTTTAATCGCGCTTGTCCCGATATCGAGAGCAACTATTGTATTTCGTTTCTTAATAACAACGCACTCCCTACCTGATACTCCTTCTCTAAAAATACCACATTCATAGAATTTTTCCTGTTAGTTTTCCATAAATATCTTTAGTATTTTTTCAAGAGATATCGACGAATAATTCCCAGGTTCTGGAATATACGCACTCCAAAAACTACAACAGCTGCCATATAAAGTTCTACGCCAAGTCGGTCTCCCAAGTAAGCCAGTCCCGCTGCCAGCAGGGTATTGACGATAAACCCGCTTATGAATACGATGTTATCAAAACCATCCTCCATGTAGCCGCGAATGCCGCCAAATACCGAGTCCAAAGCTGCCAGTACCGCTATCGACATATATTTGGCATATAGCAGAGGAATCAGAAAAGGCATCTTGAGTCCAATAACCAATCCTATCAGTAAACTGAATAAAACTACCAGCCACATATTATCGACCCGCCTTTTCTTCATGTTCTACCGGGGTCATATATGAAAATTTTACCTTTCCGTTATAGGCATTTATCTCAATTTCGCTCGATTTTTGCATATGGGTAGGATACCCCAACAACTTCATGGTGGCCAGCCATCCGCCTTGCAGTTCCATACCTGAGACCAGCATATCAGGATTGCCTATGGCCTTGATCACAAAAGGCGGTGCAATGCGATTGGTATTGACCAGTATCATAGTACCGGCACAACGAATCTCTGACATGGCCGTTATTCTTTCGCCATTGATGGAAATTGCCTCAGCACCGGATGCTTTCAATTCGTTGACCAGAAACAATAGATCCTGATCGTGGACTATAAAATTGTTAGGGTTGTCCCCATTTTGCATATTACGGGGAATATCATTGATGGTAAGCGTGATCCCCGTTCCCTTTACCGGGAGTAAGCCAGCAAATTGACTGTTTTTCTGTAGTTCATCCTGCAAATCGGCCATGGCCCGGTTGTTTTCTCTGACATTTTTCAACTGGCTTCGCAGGGACAAGACCTCTTCTGCCATTACGTCACGCTCAGAACTTGCTGTTTTAAGCTTTTCCGCCAGGACCTCTACCCTTTCCTGGGGATATTGATCATTATAGGTACTTGTGGTCTTAAACTGAATCGCTAACATAATTCCCAGCACCAGGCATACCACCGCTATCGAAGCCTGAGCTCCCCTGGTTCGCATCTCCATCACCTTCTATATAAAATATGTAACTTAATATGCAACCCCTGTTTTGATTACCGGTTGTCCTTTAAATCGCAGGTCAACATACTCCAAAGTGTCCTTGCCCTTGCTATACATGTCACGCTCCAGTTTAAAAGTCTGTTCCAAAAAATTAACCTTCTCTGCCAAACGGCTATTGTCTCCCCACCTTATCTCCGTTCCGAATGTGGTATAAAGTGTAAGCTCATCTGTTTTATCATTATAATGGAATTCAGAAATTTCCTTTCTCTGTTCGGCTGATATAGAATCCCAAATCGCCGTCATTCTTGTTATCCCCCGGGGATATACTGCCTGTCCCAAATTAATATAAGTAGGCAGGCGGTTAAAGGTCACAATAGGATAGCTGACCATAGATAGTTCTGAATCCTTGTCGATGCAGATTCCTTCACGGTCAACGCAAATCAGAGAACCTTTGAAGGGAACCAGTCCCCAGACCGTTCTCTCGGCTACCTTGATTTCGATCGTGCGGGGTAGATGACGTACAATACTGGCCTCTCTAACCAGATGATGAAGCCTGACCGCTCGGGCAGCCTCCGTCTCATCAAGCAGGAAAATGTTCACCCCTTTTACTATTCCCGACATATGGATTATGTCACTCGACTGAACTTTGTCAATTCCAGTAACATAGATCTTATTGACCTGAAAAAAAGAACTGTGTAAGAACAAATATAAGCAAAGCACCAATAATAGCACGAACAGGGAGGTTTTAAAGAAAAAACGACGACGTGAAGCAGTAGTCATGTCCATCTCCCATCCCCATAATAACTGTCACGATTATAGCAAAAAAAAAAGATTAACGCATTATTATATTTGGCAATAATTATCAACCTTAAGTTTTGATCTTGGTGCACTATACCCGGACGATATCCGCGCCTATTTCCAGTAATTTTTGGTGTATTTTATCATATCCCCGGTCAATGTGTTCAACTCGGGAAATAGTGGTCTCTCCTTCAGCATACAAACCGGCTAATATAAGTGCAGCACCTGCCCGTAAATCAGTAGCTTCCACTTTACAACCCTGCAGTCTCTTCTTCCCCTTTACAATAGCTACCCGGCCTTCGTTTTTGATATCAGCTCCCATCCGTCTCAACTCCTGAACGTGCATGAACCTGTTTTCAAAAATGGTCTCGACGATTACACTGGTGCCGCTAACGGTAGCCAACAGGGTCATCATTTGCGCCTGCATATCAGTGGGAAACCCTGGATATGGCATAGTTTTTAGATCAGTCGGACGCAGATGGTCATTGCCAATGATCCTAATTCCTGAAGTCCACGTGCTTATTTCCACCCCTATCTCTCTTAGCTTAGCAATTAGTGGCTGGATATGTTCAGGAACCACATTATCAAGCCAGAGATCACCGCGACTTATAGCCGCTGCAGCCATAAAAGTACCTGCTTCGATCCGGTCTGGTATTACACTATGCTCTACCCCATCAAGTTTCTTAACTCCTTCGATACGGATCGTATCCAGACCCGCCCCGCGTATCCTTGCTCCCATGCGGTTTAGAAAGTTTTGCAGATCCACTATCTCCGGCTCCCGTGCTGCATTTCTAATTATGGTGACACCAGGGGTTAGACTGGCTGCCATCATTATATTCTCAGTAGCTCCTACGCTGGGAAAATCGAGCAAGATTTCATTGCCGGCAATTTTACCACCTTTGCCTTCCATAATTCCATACTCTTCATCAATTTCATAACCCAGATTACGAAAACCCTTAAGATGCAAATCCATGGGACGACTACCGATAGCACAGCCGCCAGGATAAGCTACTCTGGCCTGGGCGAACCGGGCCAACAGTGCACCCATAACCAGGTTGGAAGCTCGCATGCGACGGGTAATATTCTCAGGTACTTCAATAGAGTTTATGGTGCTTGCGTTGATGACCATGGTATCATGGTCCCGGTAGACTTTGGCTCCGAGGATACGCAGGACTTCGGCCATAACTGCTATGTCATCCAGTTCCGGTACCCCCGATAATGTAACCTCTCCTGTGGATAGCAGGCTGGCTGCCATGATAGGAAGAGTAGCGTTCTTTGAGCCGCTTACCTTGACCTGCCCTTGCAAGGGTTTAGCTCCGCAAATAACCAGAGTATCCAAAAAGACACCTCCGTCTGGATTATCAATACTCCTGCTCTACATCTTCTCCAGCAAGCCAGGCCCCAGTTTCCATACATCCCCGGCTCCCATGGTTATGACCAGATCACCCGGTTGGACGGCACCAAGCAGCCAGGATTCGACCTGATCCAAAGAAGGAAGATACCTACACTCTATACCAGCATCCCGGGCTGCTTCGAAAACCATTTCTCCGCTTATACCAGGGATGGTAGGTTCTCCGGCGGAATAAACATCGGTGATCACAACCAGATCACCCATTTTTAGTGACCTACCCAACTGCTTTCCCAAGAGCTGTGTCCGGCTATAACGATGCGGTTGGAAAACCACCAACAATCTCCCCTGAGAGTGAAACCCTTTGGCTGCTGCCAGCGTGGCTTCGATCTCGGTAGGGTGATGAGCATAATCATCCACTATCAGGATATCCTTTTTACTGCCTATAATCTGAAACCTTCGTTTGGTTCCGGTAAACTGCTTGATGCCCTGTTGAATTTCCCTGAAGTTTAGCCCCATTTCCAGGGCACAGGCTATAGCCGCTGTTGCGTTAAGGGCATTGTGCCTGCCCGGGACCGATATCTGGATCTGCCCCATCAATTCACCCCGGCGGTAGAGATTAAACCGGGAGCCCAAGCCTTCGGCCTGCCAGTCTTTTATATAATAATCATCAGTTTCGTCATCACCGTAAGTGATAAGCCGGGTACTGATTCCACCTCTAATAGCCTGGATCGAGACATCCTCGCCGTAAACCAGTGCAAATCCACCTTTTTGCACACCTTCTATGTATTGGCGGAAGGCCTGGCGTATGTTATCGAGAGATCTGTAATAGTCCAGATGATCATCTTCAATATTAGTAACTATTGCGGCATAAGGCTGCAAATCCAGGAAGGAACCATCACTTTCATCAGCTTCTACAATTGCATATTCGCTGTTGCCTAATCGAGCGCTGAGTTGCGTTCCCTGCAATTCTCCGCCTACAATAAATGTAGGATCACATTTACAATGAGAAAAGATGCAATAGGTCATAGAAGTAGTCGTCGTTTTTCCATGTGCACCAGCTATAGCAATGCCCCTTTTGTCGTTAAAAAGATGTGCCAGCATTTGACCACGTTTTAGAACCGGTATCCCCCGTGATCTAGCACAAAGTAACTCAGGATTATCAAAGGGGATAGCAGAAGAGATGACCAGCATCTGCACACCATCTTCAACATTGGATGCAGCATGGCCAAGGTATATGATAACCCCCATCTCTTTTAGCGCTTGGGTGGCATTGCTTTCCTGTAGGTCAGAACCAGTTACTCTGCAGCCTCTTTCAGCCAAAACCCGAGCAATGCCACTCATACCAGCTCCGCCGATGCCTACCATATGAATCCGTTGCCCTGCAGCTACGACCATTTCTTCATCTCCTCGTTTGGTGATTTCTTATACGCATTGTATAGTATGCATTATTAACAAAAGTGGTTACATCATTACCAGCCTGTCCTGAAAAATGGAAGAAGTAGGAGGCCGATTGGCTGTAATAGACTACTGCAAAATGATATCGAGTATATCATTTAAAGCGTTGGGATGACTTTCCCTCTTCAGACTGCAGCTCATCTCAGCAAGCCGATCCGGACATCGTTTTAATTCCATAACCTTCTTATAAAGAGTATCCCCATTCAGGAACTCATCGATAATCATTTCTACCGCTTTTTTACCCGCCAGGGTTCTCGCATTATGCTCTTGGTGACTTTCCGCGGCATAGGGGTACGGTATCAGAATAGCCGGCAAGCCAAGTATGGCCAATTCGCTTATGGTGCTAGCCCCAGCCCGGCAAACCGCCAGATCGGCCGCAGCCATAATGTCCGGCATATTGTGGATATACGGTAAAAGTTGCAGCTGGCAACGCATCCGGTTCAAATCGACCTTATCACGAAGTTTACCCTCTATCTCTTCAATATTGCCCGGCCCTGCCATCCATATGATCAACATCTCATCATTCTGACATCTTTCCAAAAATTCGACCATAGCATGGTTAATGCTGGCGGCCCCCTGGCTGCCTCCAAAAACCAGCAGTGTAAAGAGGTCCGCCTCAATACCTAACGCTTTCCTGGCCTGGCTGCGGTCAGCCTGCAAAATATCCTGTCGGACCGGGAGACCGGTGACCTTAACCAGTGGTGTCTTGAGCCCGGCGGCGGCCTCCGAAAAAGTCAGCATGACCCCATCGACCCGGCGGGCCAGGTTTCTGTTAGCCAGTCCTAATACTGCATTCTGCTCATGGATATAGGTGCGACAGAACGGGATAATTGTACCGGCTAGAACTACCGGAAACGAAACATACCCTCCGGTACCCAGAACAATGTCAGGACGAAATTCCCGCACTACCTCCCATCCTTGAAAAAAACTACGGGGAAGTTTAGCAAGTGAGCGGGAAGCTTTTAACATCGAAGTGCGATCAATACCAGAAACATCTATCGTTTTAAACTGGATTCCGGTGCGCGGTACAATAGTGTTTTCCATACCCTGTTCAGTACCCACATAAAGCAGATCCACTTCCGGCATACGCTCCCTGAGGCCTTGAGCAACAGCAAGTGCGGGATAGATATGCCCTCCAGTACCTCCACCAGTTAGTATTACTTTCATTTCAAATTACCTCGTTATAGTCAATATGCCATTTTTTAATCGCAGTACCTTGATATATTAAGTAATAGCCCTATTTCAGACATAGTAAACAGAAGAGATGAACCTCCGTAGCTTATGAAAGGCAGAGTGATGCCCGTCACTGGCAGCGCCCCACAAACGACTCCGATGTTAATAGCGGCCTGAAAAGCTATAGAGGCGGTGAGTCCGGCTGCGAGCAAAGTGCCGAAGGTATCTGGAGCCTTGATTGCAATCCTAAAACCGCGCCACACAAACAGTAGGAAAAGACCGATCACCAGAGAAACTCCGATGAAGCCCAATTCCTCGCCGAGAATGGCAAATATAAAATCGGTGTGCTGTTCCGGCAGGTAAAAAAACTTTTGGCGGCTGAGTCCCAACCCCATGCCAAAAAGTCCTCCTGAGCCTAGCGCATAGAGTGATTGTACGGTTTGGTATCCTTCATCTTTGGCATATTTGAACGGATTGATCCAGGCCATCAATCTCTCAGCACGGTAGGCAGCTGTAAATATTGCTGCTAATACTGCGGCCATTCCCACACCGGCAATCCCCAGCAGATGCGACCATTTTGCCCCCGCCACAATCAGCATGAAAAATATAGTGGCCGCCACAACAAAGGAAGTGCCCAAATCAGGTTGAGCCATAATCAGTCCGCACACTACCGCCAGAATGCCCAGGAAGGGCAGCACCCCCCTGAAAAAAGACTTTATTTTGTCAAGATGGATCTCCAGAGTCTTGGCCATAAACATACAGATCGCCAGTTTGACGAGTTCAGAAGGAGCAAACAGTCTAAGTCCCCCTATTCCCAGCCAGCGTTCTGAACCCTTGGCACCGATGCCCAGCGGGGTCTTGACCAGGATCAGACAGATAATTGCTGTAACCATAATCGGTACGGCAAAAGCCTTCAAACGGACATAGTTTATCTTCATTATAATAATCATGAAGGCTATACTGATTGCGGCCCAGAGTAATTGTCGTTTGAAAAAGTAATAGCGGTCATTATAGTCGACATAAGAGGTAATTGCACTGGAACTGAAAACCATGATAAGCCCAATGCCCAGCAAGCCCATGACTGTTATAAACAGCACAAAATCCGGCGGCCCCTTCTTAAGTCTCATACTAACCCTCCCATAAAGGACTTCTAATTAAACACAGATGGACACGGTTATATGTTTTATTATTAATCTGTGTCCATCACTCCAGAGTGCAACCCATGCACCCTAACGGGTGCTATTAATGACGCTGTGTTAAATTTCGTTCCCCTTACAAGCTCTTGACCAACTCACAGAACAGATCTCCGCGTTGCTCATAGTTGTCAAATTGATCCCAGCTGGCACAGGCCGGTGACAAAAGGACTACATCGCCATTTTTCGCTATTTGGGCGGCTTCCTTTACCGCTTCTCCCAGATCGTTGACGACCAGCACCGGACCAGAAAACCCAACCTCTTTGAGCGCTTGGTTAATCTCATCCCTAGCTTCCCCCAGCAAGACCACTGCCTTAGCATACTCCTTGACATAATTGGCTAATACTAAAAAATTGGATCCTTTGTTTCTACCCCCGGCGATTAGGATCAAGTCCTGTTCAAAGGATTGCAGAGCTTTGATAGCCGAGTCAGGATTGGTAGCCTTGGAATCGTTGACAAACATTATTCCGTTTTTGACCCCGGCCTCTTCCATGCGATGCCGAACACCAGAAAAGGATGCCAGAGCGCTGGCTATCACCGTGGAATGGATCCCGGCCGACCAGGCCATACCTACCGCACAGAGTACGTTTTCCAGATTATGTTTACCCCGCAGCTGTAAACTGCTCACCGGGCAAATCTCCTGTATGCCCGCAGGACCCGACGCACAGATCATGCCCTGGTAAACAGATATTCCCTGTTCCAGGGGCTGCTCAACCGAAAAGAAAACCACCTGAGCCGGACAATACTCTGCAAAACCCCTGACCAAAGGATCCTCAAAATTAAGAATCGCAAAATCATCTGCCTGTTGATTGGCAAAGATCCTGCCTTTGACTTCTTGATATGACTCCAATGTCTTATGCCGGTCAAGATGATCGGGCGTTATGTTGAGTATTCCGCAGATATGCGGCCGAAAATCCCGGATGCTCTCCAATTGAAAACTCGATACCTCCACTGCAATTACACCTGCATTCATTTGGTCTACAACTGCAGAAAGCGGCACCCCTATGTTGCCGCCCACTGATGAATTAATTCCGGCTGCTTCCATAATACAATGCAGCAATGAAACAGTAGTGGTCTTGCCGTTAGTTCCGGTTACAGCTATGATTTCCACTTCGGGACCCTTAATGGCATAAGCCAGCTCAAGTTCTCCAATAACGGGAGTCCCAGCAACCCGTGCCTGCACAAAAGGTTCGACATCAGCAGGGATTCCCGGGCTGGCTATCACCAGATCAAATTTTTGTTTGCTTACGGCGGGATACTCTCCGGCGTATATTTCTATCCCCAGATTGTTTAGATCGTTCAGCAGCTCTTCTGCCAACTGCTCCATGTTCTTGCGATCACATATGGTAACCTTAGCACCTCGTTTAACCAGTACCCGGGCAGCAGCAAGGCCGCTACGCGCGATACCAGTAACCAGCACCTTTTTTCCCTCAAACATCATCGTCAACACTTCCCAGCTTAAATGTTATGTACTATTACTGCCAAATACGCAGGTAACCTACAACGCCAGCTATAGCAAACAAGAATGACCATATCCAGAAAAAACGTACCACCTTGGTTTCACGCCAGCCCTTCAGTTCATAATGGTGATGCAGAGGCGCCATTAGAAAGGGCCTTTTGCCTGTAGTCTGGAAACAAGCCACCTGAATGATCACGGACAGGGTTTCGATGACATATACTCCAGCAATGATTATCAATGCCAGCTCAGATTTGGTCAGTGCAGCAATTGCCGCCACGCCTCCGCCGAGAGCCATAGACCCGGTGTCTCCCATAAATACTCGGGCTGGATAGTGGTTAAAAACCAGGAAGCCCAGACACCCACCCGCCAGAGCGCCACAGAATATCCCCAAAGGGTAGTGTAATGTTATGAGTGATATAAATGCAAATGCCACGCTTATAAAAAAAGTCACTCCTGCAGCCAGACCATCGAGCCCATCGGTCAGATTAGCGCCATTGGAACTGCTCATCAATACGATGATAAGAAAAACCAGATATAGATAGGGCCCAGGGTCGAAGCTAATGGCCGTAAACGGTACCGTAATACTGCTCCCTCTCCCCAGGTAAAACTCCAGGAGAAGCCAAAAAACGGTGGCGGCTATTAACTGCAGGAACAGTTTATCCCGAGCTCTGAGCCCCAGCGATCTCTTGAGTACTACCTTAATGTAATCATCCCAAAAACCTATGGCTCCAAAAGTAAGCATGACCAAGACAGCGCACAGCACCTCCCCGCTTCTGCCCCCCAATAGAAACCCGGTCAGCATAACGGCGGTTATAAACATGATGCCGCCCATTGTAGGTGTACCAGCCTTTTTAAAATGAGCTTGCGGACCTTCTTCCCGAATGGTCTGGCCGAACTTTAATTTAGTCAAAACAGGAATCATCAACGGGCCCATTAGTATCGTGATAACCAGCGATATCCCCGTCGCTAACAGGACCATCATTATATGTTCCGGCACAAACTATTCCCCCTGTGCAGATAGGCTATATCTGTATTTCACTTAGAATCCTGGCCGCTACCTTGCGGTCGTCAAATTCCAATACCTTACCTTTTACCAGCTGGTAGGTTTCATGACCTTTGCCGGCAATGACTACAAAATCCCCTTCCCGGGCCAGATAAAGCGCATGTCTTATCGCTTCACAGCGATCAATGATAATGGCATAACGTGAATTGACGACTTTATCCAGACCGGGTACGATATCAGCAATTATTGCCTCGGGCTCTTCACTGCGGGGATTATCTGAAGTGACCACACAAAAATCACTCAATCTAGCCGCGATTTCCCCCATCAAGGGACGCTTGCCCCGGTCGCGGTCACCGCCACAGCCGAAGACTGTAATCAAGCGGTTGCTGCAAAGCTCCCGAGCAGTGGTAAGGATATTCTCCAAACCATCCGGGGTATGTGCATAATCAACAATAACCGTGAAGGGCTGTCCGCAAGTGACCTGTTCAAAACGCCCGGCTACCCCCGTAACCTTTTCCAGGGCTACCTGGATAACGGGTATTTCAACTCCTTCATTTAGGGCAACGCTGATAGCAGCCAGCGCATTGTATACGTTGAACATCCCGATGATCTTCATGTTCACCGCAAACCTATCACATCCGTTGATTACCGTAAAGTGCGTGCCCTTTACCCCGGTCTCAATATCCACCGCTTTAAGCTCGGCTTCGCTCATTACTCCGTAGGTATGACTTTTCCCGCCACTGCCCTCTACGAATATTGCTCCCTGGGGATCATCGCCATTGACCACCGTGAAAAACGATTCGTCCCGTCTGGGAGCATCAAATAGCTTCAATTTGGAATCCCGGTATTGCTCCATATTATGATGATAATCCAGATGATCCTGAGTCAGATTAGTAAATACTGCCGCATGAAAATTAATCCGGTCTACCCGGCACAGGTCCAGGGCATGCGAAGAAACCTCCATAACTGCATACTCACAACCAGCATTGCGGCTGATCTGTAGGAACTCTTCGATGGCCGGGGCTTCGGGAGTTGTATGATCCATGTCGAGCATGGTCTCTCCGATTTTCGCATATATGGTCCCCATAATGCTGGTGGGATGCCCAGCCTCTTCAAGAATGGCCTTGATAAGATGTGTCGTTGTCGTTTTGCCGTTGGTACCTGTAACCCCGATCACCTTAATATAACGGGATGGCTCCCGATAAAAATTGCTGGCAGCATCCGCTAGCGCCTTTCGAGTATTCTCAGTAATAATATAACAGATGCCAGGCTCAAGCTCAGTAATACGCTCTCCAAGTATAGCAATGGCACCATTCTGAAGCGCATCTTTTATATATAGATGACCGTCTGTCTTCAGCCCGCTTATACAAACAAAAAGAAACCCCTTTTTTACTTCTTTTGAATCATGAGCAATGCCCTGGATTTGTAATTCTGAATCACCCGATAGTACACGATAGTCGATACCTCGTAATATTTCCGCCAACTTCAACGTGTATCTACCTCCTTTGCCACCATTTCGTATCATTGACTGATGGGTGTGAACTGTACTTTTATCCTGGAGCCCGTACTGACCACCTTGCCTGGAACTGGTGACTGCGAACTGGCTAGACCGTGCCCTTCTGGTACGAGATACAAGCCAAGACTGGACAATATACGGACTACTTCCTTCATCGATTTACCCCTTAGATCGGGTATGGTTACCTGGTTTTCCTTGTTTTTCGGGGCATAGGGTGACAGATTTACTATCACCTCGGTCCCCGTTTGCACACGAGTCAGGGCCTGAGGAGTCTGCTGGTAAACTACCATACCAGAACCTTCAACTCTGACCTTTAAGCCACGCTGAACCAATGCAGAAGAAGCTTCCGATGGTGTCAGATTAATCAAATCCGGGACTAGAACAGTTTGAACTTCTTCAACCGGTTCAGTCGGCTGGATTCCATTAGCTGCTGGTATCTGCAGATATCGCAGAGAGTCCTGCACAATCTCCTTAAACGGAGGAGCAGCTACCCACGCGCCAAAATAGGGATATCCCTTAGGTGAATCGACCACAAATATACAGAGCAGCTTAGGATTATCCACCGGAGCGAAACCTACAAAAGAAGAAACATATGAATTGGGCAAGTATCCCCCACCCGGAGCTATTTTTTGTGCTGTTCCTGTTTTCCCGCCTACCCGGTAGCCTTCAATCGCCGCATTGGTTCCGGTGCCTCTAATAACCTCGCCCTCCAATATTAATGACAACTGCCGGGCTGTATTCTCGGATAGAACTCTTCTAACCGTCACCGGCTTGAATTCCTTAACAACCTTACCCTTATTATCTATCACCTGTTTTACCAGGTGGGGCTGTATTAGCTTGCCCCCATTGGCCACTGCAGAAACAGCAGCAGCCAATTGTATTGTAGTGACCGCATTGGCTTGCCCCATTGCCATGGTTGCCAGGTCAATCTGTTTGCAGCGGCCTTCGGGCACAATAATGCCGGCAGCTTCACCCGGCAGGTCAATACCGGTTTTCTTCCCGAAACCAAAATCATAGATATGGTCATAGTATTTATCAACGCCTAGAGCCAATCCAACCGCTACAAAACCAACATTACATGAATTCTCAACGATCTCCGCAAAGCTCTGACTTCCATGCGCTTTGCCCTGTGCACAATTGATGGTCTCTTTGCCTACTTTTACATAGCCTGGGCAGAAGAAGCGGCTTTGCGCATCAACTACATTCTCTGCCATAGCTATGGACGAGGTCACGATTTTCATGGTCGAACCTGGTTCATAGGCGTCATTTATGGCAGGGTTGCGGCGATAAGCTGCCGGGTAATTTTCGTATTGATTGGGATTATAGGTGGGTCGGCAGGCTAGCGCCAGGATTTCTCCTGTATTAGGGTCCATTACGATAGCGGAAGCACTTTTTGCATCACGCTCTTTGTAAGCCTTCTCAAGTTCCCGCTCAGTTATATATTGTATGGTCTGATCAATGGTCAGGACCAGATTTGCCCCTTCCACTGGAGGAATATAGCGATGCGTGGCTTCAGGGATGGGACGGTTGGCGGCATCCTTTTCGATCACTATTCGTCCGGCGGTTCCCCCCACTAGTTTGTCGTAGTAATTATCTATTCCCTCCAAGCCGGTGTTATCTACTCCAGAAATACCTAGAACATGACTAGCCAGCGTGCCATTAGGATACTGACGGTGGCTCTCTTCGGCGAGCCTAATACCTGGAAGCTCCAAATCTCGAATCTTCTTGGCCTGGGCTGGCTTGATCTGACGCTTGATCCATTCATAGGAACTGGCCCTGGTTATTCTTTTCAGCAGCTTTTCTTCGTCCATGTCCAATATTTCGGCTAGTTGGTGAGCAGTCTCCCGTTCCTTTTTCCCCGCTCTCACTTCGATAGGACAGGCATAAACCGAATCAGCACTAACCGAAATAGCCAGTTCCTGACCGTTCCGATCATAAATGATTCCACGCTTGGCTGCTACCGGAACATCCCTCATGCGGTTGTTTTCTGCCATGGAAGAAAGCTTCTTACCATCAATAAACTGTACCCAGAATATCCTGCCGGAGAGTCCCAGGAAGCCGATGATAAATAACAAAAAAAGCGTGATTATACGCTTTTTAATTAGCAAACTGTTGGTTTGCATATCACAATACCCCTATATTAGTATCAGTTTTTTATGGCTAACCGCCTGAGGTTTTTATAAATATTCAGCAGAGTCCCATTTTCCGATTGAGCAACCTGACTGGCCATGTTGCTATTATCAGCAACTTTCACTTGATTGGGTACATCCATACAGACGGTGGCTGCCACAACATTGCTGCGATGCATCCCCAGGTCTCGGGTAGCAATCATTTCTACCCGCTTTAGTGAGGTCTGCTGTGCAATACTGCATTCTAGACTATGGTTGGCGGTTTCCAAAGAAGCAATATCATTTTCCAGGCCAACTATCTGGTATCCTAGCGTAGAACTCTTTATACAGAGATACACCAGCAGAAGGGCATAGGCAAACAAGAACAATATGGTCTTAATTACTAGCGACCTGCCTATGTTGGCTTTACGCAAAGTGCCTTTTACCTGGGGCTGATAGTTTACAGCCGGCATGGCCGGTATGTATGCTTCTTCTTCCCACTTTCGGGCATAACTGTGCCCCGCCTGTACCATACTATTCCTCCTTCTTGCCTTATAGAACTAGATCCTGGCTGCCACCCTCAGCTTGGCACTACGTGCCCGGGGGTTCGCCTCACATTCTTCTTCATCAGCTATAATTGGTTTTCGGGCTATGATTCGAAGCCTCGGCTGGTGTTTGCATATACACACCGGTAATCCTGGGGGACATACACATTCTTTGCTTTCTTTCTGCATAAAAGTCTTTACTATGCGGTCTTCCAGTGAGTGGAAAGAAATAATACAAAGATGTCCGCTTGGCCTTAGCACTTCCACCGCCTGAGGCATTACCTCTTCAATCGCTTCAAGTTCACGGTTTACCTCGATTCTGAGAGCCTGAAAGGTTTTACGTGCTGGATGCTTTTCTCTGCGATACTTGGCAGGTACCGCACCCTGTATGATTTCAACCAGTTGTAAGGTTGTATCTATCGGTTTTATTATCCTTTGCCTGACAATGGCTGCTGCAATCGACCTGGCGTATTTCTCTTCCCCATATCTGAAGAGAATATCAGCGATGTCAGCTGGATCATACTGGTTTACTACGTCCCAGGCGCTAATTGGTTCACTGCGGTCCATCCGCATATCCAAACGGGCATCTTCGTGAAAACTAAATCCCCGCTCAGCCTGATCCAATTGAAACGAAGAGACTCCCAGGTCAATCATTATGCCATCGGCTTGTTTGATTCCCTCTTCATCCAATAATACTGAAAGATCTCTGAAATCACCTTCGATGAATCTTACACGGTTATCTGTCAGTTGGCGCCTAGTATTATCCAGGGTATCCTTATCGCGATCGATCGCTAGCACCTGTGCATCTTGACTGAGTTTCTCCAGCAAGGCCTTGGTATGCCCGCCTCCCCCAACGGTGCAGTCTATATAACACCCATGCGGGTCAGTCAGCCAATTCTCAACACTAGGGCCCAGTAAAACCGGTTGGTGCAATCCTGCTCCTCCTATATGCCCAAATCGAGGCTCTCGGCAACAGTTTCATAAGTAGAATCAGTACTCTCATCATAAGCATCCCATTTGTCAAGCGCCCATATTTCAACCCGGGTATGAACCCCAATTATTATTATATCCTCAAAAATATCTGCATACTCTCTTAAATTCGACGGCAAAACTGTTCTTCCTTGTTTATCTATCTCTAATTCTGAGGCGGCAGACAAAAATTTGCGCATAAAGGCTCTTACATCAGCCCTGGTGCCGGGAAGAACGCGCAGCTTATCTTCGATGGTCCGCCATTCATCCAGGGAATACAGAAAAATACAGTTATCCAGTCCCCTGGTTGCGATAAACCTATCTCCTAACTGGTCTCGCAGCTTCGATGGAATGGTAACTCTCCCTTTGGCATCTAGCGAATGTTGATATTTGCCCAAGAACATTTGTTCTGCCCCTTGTGGATTGTTTTTAGGGATTATACTCCACTATGCTCCACTTTACACCACTACTTATTCTACTTTTATTTTCCGTACCCTTCTTTGTGAAACTTGTATCAATCTTTGGGCTGAATAATCGCTTTCCACGATTAGACTCAAACTCCCATTATTAAGCACTTCAGGTTGAGCTATGCGGAATAATGTCATATTAATAAATGTGTCTATAGTCCTAATGCGGATTCTGGGATAGCATAATCCAAAGCGGGGTCAAGAAATGAATGATATGCGGGCTTTACTAGCAAAGAAAAATGCGCGATCCTAATCAATAAGAAAGGGGCAGAGAGTCTGGTCTCTGCCCCAAACTATTGGTCAATTAGCTAGTATTAATAGGTAAAGGTTACCTTGGCCGTTCCATTGGATTCCATATTCTTGCCCAACGCTTTGCCAGTACCATTCATGCCAGTTACTTCGATGGAAGTGATTCTTCCACTGGCGCTGTCAATCGTGATTTTTGCATCCATAGTTAAAGAAAATGTTACTGGTATACTGGTGCTGGAACTATCCAGTACCGATTTGAATGAATTGGGTACGTCAATTCCCTTAATCGTGATTACATTACCAGACATAGTTGCGCCGCTTACGAGTTTCACGGCATCAGCTTCCGGACCGCAGATCAGCTCAGAGAAAGGAACGAAAGCGCCTTTAGGCTTGCTGGTGCCCAATGCACCCAAATCACCAGCCCAGCTGCTGCTGCACTTCTTGTCGGCGTCGATGCTTCCCGTACCGTCCAATTTTACAGCGATATCGCCCATGCTAGTACCAAGAACATTGGCACCAACGGTAAAGGTGCAATTGGCTGGTTTGAAAGCAGCAATAGCAGCCTTTATGGCAGCATCCGGGGTAGCTGCGGCTTCGGGTTTTACTTCGGGCTCAACTTCGGGCTCAACTTCGGGTTTAACCTCGGGTTTAACCTCAGGTTTAACTTCGGGTTTAACTTCGGGCTTGGCCGGAGCAGCAGGGTTGGTGATAGCTGCCGTCTGAGTAGCTGCATCCCAGTCTACAGTTCCGCCAAAGGCTTCACCGATAAAACGCAGGGGAGCCAAAGTACGTCCATTTACGATTTGGCCAGGAACATCAATAGTTTTTACGGCTCCGTTGATGGTCGGCGAAGTAGAACCAATTTTCAGAACAACTGTTGTACTTCCCTTTATACCGGTAGCAGTTTTGGTGGCGTCATCCCAGGTTACCGTAGCACCCATGGCTTCAAAAATTGCCCGCAGGGGAACCAGGGTCCTTCCATTGTCTATCATCGGCGGAACATCAAATGATACATTTTTGCCGTCCAATACTACCTTGACATCTCCTGCCATAGCAGGTGCGGCAAATAGGGTCAATAGCATGGCCAATGCCATGAATATAGCGATTTTCTTCTTCATTATGTTATTTGCCTCCTCTTTTCTTAATTCATACTCTTACTAGGCTTGATTTTCTGCCGGTGCCTGGAACATCTCTTTAGGAGCGCGTCCGATGGCTACCAGGAGAATGAGAGCCAATGCTATGAGTCCGGCGCCGACTTTCATGGCGCCAGCCTGCTGGTCGACAGCAGGAGTTTGGAATACGTATACCACACGTCCTGTAGCACCTTCGGGCTTGCCCAGGAAGGTGTCAGCCTTGGCAGCATTTTCGCCCAGAGCTGTCGCTGTGGGACCTGCGGCCTGCAGAGAAACCAGTCCGGTGGTCAGTGCATCTTTGGCTCCGCCAGCCCCGGTCCCGATTTTGCTTGCACCGTCAGCAAGCTGATCCAATCCAGGTACAACCTGACCGTCAATGCTTTCCTTCATGTAACTCAGCGCATACATTATAGTACCAGGCGATCCATTAACCATAACCTTCATCGGCTGGCCATTGGCGCCTACCGAACCAACACCAACCACCATGACACCGAGGCCGGAATCGATCTTATCCAGCGCTGCCAGTGTCTCCTTGCTGCCTTCCTCCAAAGCCTTAACACTGGCCGGGAACGGCATGGTTCCGCTTCCGGTAGCGATGGTGCCGCCATCGCGATAAGCCTTGATATTGGAAGAAAGGCGGGACAATTTGGGTTCGATGTTAGCAGTAATAATCTGCTTCTGAGGTCCAGACACCTGAGCCTTCAGATAAGCAACGTCGTTGTACAGGCTGGTAGTATCCGAGGGTTCCACTACTGCTTCACCGGCATGACCCACACTGGTGTCCAGCAGACCCAGAATCATCTTCTGCATTTCATATGCAGGCAGAGCACGATCTTGAACACCTGCCTTGAGCAGCCCTACAGCATCCTTCAGACCCGGTGTTTTGCCGCTGGCATCAGCGCCAGTCGCGGCATTGTATGAGCTGGCATCAAAAGCTGAATTAGATAGGCCATCGCGTATCATCTTCATTTTTTCAACCAGGGTCCCCATACCGCTGCTTAAGGTACCCATGCCATCTTTTATCTTGGCAAGACCAAAAAGGAGCGTAGCATTCTGACTTCTTTCACCAACACCCTTTTGAATCTGATCAAAGCCGTCGTACAGCTTGTTGAAGCTCTCCTCAAAGGTACCCAGATTATCGATTTCCGACGTGGTTGGACAGATTGGTATAACCACGATCTTGCAGCTGGGCAGATCGATCTTGGTAGCATCCGCTTCCAGTACGGTGTACTGTTTTGCCGGATACTTGGGCGGAATCAAGGGGACGGTCCAGTTGACCTGGGTTACGCCCTGAACGTTGACCGTAACACCCTCTGGTGATACCTCGGCAACACCTGGGGCTTTGATATTGGTGAATATTTTGTTGTTGAATTCCCATCCAGAGAGAGATACTACGTAAGGTGTATAAATTTCGGTTTCCTTTTGTACAAGCTGGCCTTGGGAGTTCTTGAACTCTAATACCCGCTTTTCTCCGGTCAGATTCTCCAGATTGCAGACTATCTTCAGATGACCGCTCTTACCGGCTAATTTGTCGGCAGGCATTTTCTCTCCATCCAGATAATATTCAACCTTGACACTTACCGGGTATTTAACTTTTGCATATTCTTTCTTGTCCAGAGCCGCTAAATAATATAAATCTTTTGCCGTTTTCCCTCCGGCTTGAATCCCTACATAGCCAGTTTTCTTTACTACTGCTTCAGAACTGTAAAGGTTTCTGACTGACGACAGGTTATAGCCCATGCCATCTTTGACTTCAGCCGGACTACCAGCCGGTATACGCAGGTTATCCAGGACCTGAATACTGGCGATGCCGCTCTGATTATCCAAAGTGGTTACTACCAACTCATCATCCTGAATACCGCTCCCGGTCTCCTGTCCCATAGCAAATGAAACCGGTAATAATAGCATAGTAAGAGCCAAAACACATACTATATAGGCTCTAAATCTGGATCTTTTCAGCAAATTCTCATACCCCCTTTCACTATTGGTTTACTGCCATAGCAATCTTTACTACTATCAAGGACATAACCAGTCCAACCAACAAAGACACAACTACACCAACAAACGATGGTGCCAATACAGCCGACAGGCCAGAAGCATTCGCCAGATAGGTGCTGTAGACAGCTGCGAAACCGGAAGCCCACCCCAGGAACATCGCATCTATCCTCATGCCAACAGTTGATACGAGTACCAGCAGGAACAACGAAATACCACAGACTATTGCTACATAAACCAGATTGTCAGGTGGCAGCGGCATCTTCAGCGCGAGCACCACTATGCCGGCAAAGGCAACAACCACCCCAATCAATAATGCCAGTGCAGTTTTAAAATAATCCCCAAAGGGTCCGATAACTGCAAACATAGCCATAGAAATCGCTGCCATGTAGAAGGCTTTTGCCCCTATCATATCCTGGCAGAGTACAAAGACAGCGAAAAACACTGCTACCAGCAGTCCTAGACCAATAGCTTTTTTCATAGATTCACCTCCTTCTGTCAAAATTTTTCGAACATTGCTACGAAAAGGCCACATCTAATGCTGAAGTGATAGATAAACTGAAAATCATTGGGAAAAATTGTGTTCATAGGTAAGAGATACTAATGGTATTCACTATATTAATAATATGAAAAAATGCATATTACATGACTTAAGCTTAAAGCTACATTACAACCTGTATAAGTCTTGTTCCTCGAGGAATTTGATACCCCTTTCTTTAAAACTGTCGCGAGCCTTCTCAATATCCTCTACCTTAAAGATCACCAGAGCGTCACTGCCGGATGAACCAATAAAGGCATAAAGATATTCAATATTAAGATTCTCTTCGGACATCTGTTCCAGGATACTGGCCAGGCCACCCGGAGAATCGGGGACCTGGACGGCGATGACCTCAGTTTCACTTACAGTAAACTCGGCCTCCCGCAGAATGCGGTAGGCTTTATCCGGATCATTAACAATAACCCGCAGAATTCCAAAATCAGATGTATCAGCAATTGACAGGGCTCGGATATTGATGCCGGCATCACCCAATACTCTGGTAACATGGGCCAGACGTCCGGCTTTGTTTTCTAGAAATATCGAAATCTGTTTAGCCATTGTTAACCCTCCTTTATATATTCCTCTTATCAATTATACGCTTGGCCTTACCTTCACTTCGTTCAATGGAGGAAGGTTCTACCAGGCGGACTTTTACAGCTATCCCCAAGCCGCTGTTCAGTTCCCGGGTTATGGTGCCCTCCAGTTCCTCCAAGCGTTTCACTTCGTCGCTAAATACATTTTCCGAAACCTCGACCTGAACCTCGAGACGATCCAAATTATTTCTGCGTTCTACGATCAGCTGATATACTGGCTCTATCCCCGGTATCTGTAATAAAATACTTTCTACCATAGAAGGAAATACATTGACCCCGCGAATAATAAGCATATCGTCCGAGCGCCCCAGGATTTTTTCAATTCGTGCGTGAGTCCTTCCGCAGTCACACTGTTCACGGTTGATACGAGTCAAATCCCTGGTACGGTAACGAATGACCGGATAGGCCTCTTTGGTTAATGACGTTATTACCAGTTCTCCATGGCTACCTTCAGGAAGTACTTCACCGGTATCAGGATCAATTATTTCAGCTATAAAATGGTCTTCGGCCAAATGCAGCCCATTTTTATAAGCACAATCTACTGCTACACCCGGGCCAACCAACTCAGTCATACCATAGATATCGTAGGCATCGATTTCCCACTTGCTCTCAATCTCTTTGCGCATGTTTTCGGACCATGGTTCGGCTCCAAAGATCCCTGATTTGAGTTTGAATTCCGATCGGTCCATTCCCAATTTCATAAGTTCTTCATAAATAACCAGGGCATAGGAAGGTGTGCAACCCAACATAGTCACACCATAATCATGCATCAATGTCACCTGACGTTTGGTATTTCCACCTGAAGCCGGGAGAACTGCAGCACCCAATTTTTCAGCACCATAGTGGCCTCCTAGTCCACCAGTGAAAAGCCCGTACCCCCAGGTAACCTGAATCACTGAATCACGTGTAGCGCCTGCGCTGGTCATAGCCCGAGCTATCATTTCAGCCCAATTATCAATATCATTCTTTGTATATAAGGCCACTGTTGGTTTACCGGTTGTGCCAGAAGAGGATTGAATTCTCACTACATCCCTCATCGGCACGGCCAATAAGCCAAAGGGATAATTATCGCGGAAATCCTTTTTAGTAAGAAAGGGCAAATATTTGAGATCCGCCAGGCAGTTAATATCCTGAGGTTTTACCCCAAGCTCATCCATTTTTGCTCTATAAGATGGGACAAAAGTATAAACCCTGTTTACAGTTTCTTTGAGTCTTCTTAATTGCAGCTTCTCCAGTTCTTCCCTGGGCATGAGCTCTTTTTCTCGATCCCAATAATTCATTTATTCTACCTCCTCAAGTATTTTTCCTGCAAATGGTTCAAAAAATTGCAAAAACTTATTATCCAGTTTAATAACATACTGACAAGAAGCAATTTTAAAAATTAATATATGACAAAATGGTATCCATTGGGATTGATATAAGTGGGTAGTGTTAATAGACTCAATGTGGTATAAGATAAGCTAAAATGATGGGGATGACGACCACGTTCCGGCACAAAAAAACCCCACTGTTGCCGTGTAGCCGCTGGTTTAGACCTGCTAAGCAGGTGGGTGCCCGCCTGTATGATTAATGTGTCCCAGTGAATGGGCCTACATGCCTCATACCAGAGTCAAAGCTCCCTTAATCCGAGTGTTGGCAAAAACTGAACGACCTAACACGCACACAGCAGGGGGTTCTTTCATGAAAAGAAGCCTTAGCCTTGCCACAATGATAGCACAGAGCTGAAACTACTGCAAGAAACACAATACGTAAATTCTTCCATTCTTCTGGCTATTTCTCTCGAATCTTTATAGCCAACTCCCGGAGCTGTTTAGGGCTTACTTCTGATGGTGCAGACATCAGCAGGCATGATGCGCTCTGGGTCTTGGGGAAAGCGATCACATCCCGGATGCTGTTGCGTCCAGCCAAAATCATAACCATGCGGTCTATTCCAAAAGCAAAACCACCATGGGGCGGAGTTCCATATTCAAAGGCATCCAGCATGAAGCCAAATTTTTCACGAGCATCCTCAGGTGTATGCCCAAGCAGACCAAACATCCTCTCCTGAATTTCTTTGCGATGTATCCTGATACTTCCTCCGCCTATCTCGGTCCCGTTGAGTACCAGATCGTAGGCCCGGGCTTTGACTGCTCCCGGTTCTTGCTCCATGACGGCCAGATCTTCCTCCCTGGCGGAGGTGAATGGATGGTGCATAGCCACCCAACGTTTTTCCTCATCATCGTACTCAAGCAAAGGAAAGTCTACCACCCAGGTGAAAGCTAAGTGATCTTTTTCCACCAGATTGAGCCGTTTGGCCAGTTCCAGACGCAACATGCCCAATACCCGTTCCACTATCTTGGTCTGGTCTGCACCAAAGATGAGTAGGTCACCCGGTTGAGCTTCCAGCTGCTTTAGTATTCCTGCTACCTGCTCCTCGGTCAGGAACTTGGTTATGGGTGACTTCAATTCGTCTTCCGCCACCACGATCCAAGCCATGCCTTTGGCTCCGAACTCTACCGCCAGTTTGCCAAGATCATCGATCTCGCGACGAGGAAAGGATGCGCAGCCTTTTGCGTTGATGGCTCTGACTACTCCTCCACCCTCAATGGCACTGGCAAAGACCTTGAACTCGACTCCTCTTAACTGCTCAGTCAGGTCAACTATCGGCAGATCAAAACGCAGATCAGGCTTATCGCTGCCATATCTACTCATAGCCTCGTCATAGGAAAGCCGGGGGAAAGGACCCGGTATCTCCCGACCAGTGGCCTCTAAAATGACCCTTCTGACCATATTCTCTACCAGGGTTATGATGTCATCCTCATCAATAAAGGACATCTCCATATCCAGCTGGGTAAACTCAGGCTGGCGATCGGCCCGGAGGTCCTCGTCCCTAAAACAGCGGGCAATTTGAAAATACTTCTCCATACCTGCCACCATGAGCAGTTGCTTGAAAAGCTGTGGGGACTGAGGCAGGGCAAAGAACTCTCCTGGATGCACCCGGCTAGGTACCAGATAGTCACGTGCCCCTTCCGGAGTACTGCTGGTGAGAATAGGAGTCTCTATCTCAATAAAGCCCTGTTCATCAAGGCAATCCCGCATGCTTTTGATTATACGATGCCTGAACATCAGGTTTTTCTGCATTTCTGGGCGACGCAGGTCCAGATAACGATATTTAAGCCGCAGGGTCTCATCAACATCGATATTGTCTTCAATGTAGAAGGGTGGCGTCTTGGAAGAATTCAGAACCTCCATCTGTTCGGCATATACTTCGATCTTTCCAGTCTCAAGATTGGGATTTTCCGTCTCGGCTGGCCGCAACCGCACCTCACCGCGAACTGCCACGACATACTCGCTGCGCACCTGTTCAGCCAGTTTAAAGGCGTCTTTAGCAGTATCCGGACTCAATACCACCTGAATGATACCAGAACGATCGCGCAGGTCAATAAATATGAGGCCACCATGATCACGTCTGGTGTCTACCCAACCGTTGAGTACTACTGTTGCTCCGACATCTGCTGTAGTCAGGCTAGTTGCCATGCAGGTTCTTTTCATGTTAAACCGTTCCTCCTACTAAACTATACCAGCATTTCCTTGATCCGATCTATGGCATCTACTGCAGCCAAGCTCTGCTGCTCACCGGTCCCCATATTTCTTAGAGTAAGCTGCCCACTTTTCACTTCATCCTCGCCTATGATAATTGCCAGAGCAGCTCCCAGGCGGTCCGCATACTTCATCTGAGCCTTAAGAG
The DNA here is from genome assembly GCA_012729835.1 of Syntrophomonadaceae bacterium. Lineage (GTDB taxonomy): Bacteria > Bacillota > Syntrophomonadia > Syntrophomonadales > Syntrophomonadaceae > Syntrophomonas_A. The sequence continues at coordinate 18,484 of JAAYCK010000097.1, read as the reverse complement.
CGCGCCCATTATGATCCTTAGCCGCCTTTATCCCGGCAGTTCTTAGTTCTTGCACCACTTGAAAGGAGAGCTCTTCAAACTGGTCACCGGCGGTAATAACAAAGACATCCAGGCCGTTTTTGCCAGTCTGCTGCAAGTTAAGCAGGTTAAGAGCCAGCAGCAGGCGTTCCAATCCCATGGCAAAACCCACTCCAGGGGTCGCCGGTCCCCCGCACTCCTCCACCAGTCCGTCATAGCGCCCGCCGCCACCTACCGCGCTCTGGGCACCGATACCTGGTATATGGATCTCAAAAGCGGTATTGGTGTAGTAATCCAGACCACGCACCAGATTATCATCATGGGTGAAGTCAACGCCATTACTCTCAAGAATAGACTGGACCTGACTGTAATGCTGCTGACAGCTGTCGCACAGATTAGCTGCCAGGGTCGGATACCCTTCAATTACCTGGTGACATGACGCTTGCTTGCAATCTAACACCCGCAGTGGATTTATCAGATAACGCTGATTGCAGTCTTCACAGAGCGAATCTTTTACTGGAGTGATATGCTCAATAAGCTTTTCACGGTAGACTTCTCGGCATTTCGGGCAACCTACCGAATTCAAATGAAGTTCATACTCCATTAACCCCAGGTTGCTTAAGATGTCAACCAATAATATTATAACTTCAGCATCCAGATAAGGGCTCCGACTGCCAAATACCTCTACGCCAAATTGATTGAACTGTCTGAAGCGCCCGGTCTGGGGACGGTCATAACGGAACATAGGTCCGATATAGTACCATTTGACTGGCAACATGCCGCTATAAACGCGATGTTCGATAAAAGCCCTGGCGCAGGAAGCAGTGTTCTCCGGCCGAAGAGTCAGGCTACGCTTGGAGCGATCGAAAAAGGTATACATTTCCTTACTGACAACGTCAGTGCTGGTACCTACTCCTCGTTCAAACAATTCAGTGTGTTCAAACATGGGGGTGCGGATCTCCTGGTAACCATAAAGCTCGGCAGTGCTGCGCAGCACACCCTCCAGGTAGTGCCAGGCAGCCGAATCGGGCGGTAATATGTCATATGTACCCCGGGGAGCCTTGGTCTCCATATAAACCTCCAGTGAGGATCAAACACCCTGACCTTCACGTTTTATTCCCTGATAATTCTAATTTAAGGCCCTTAGCTTGTCAACTTTGCGCCGGGTCAGAATTTCAACCGTCCGGCAATAACTATTCGGATCGCGTGGATTATATAGCGAGGTAAGCTTCCAATCCCACGGATCGACGAATTTGCTGGCACCTCCTCCTCCCAGGCCCAGTATGGTCTGCCTTTCCTCGATCATCTGTATATTGTACAAACAGTAATTACCAGGAAGCGCGTAACCAATGTTCTCCATACTGGCCTGCATATACTTCTGACGATAGAGGTAATAGGGCTGATAGCCTGAACCGCGTAAGATACCGGCAAATAGCTCCACCCCTTGCTCTACCTCTTCCACCCTGGCCACTGCTGTCAGCGCATCGTGTGAATTAAACAGCGATGAACCCCTTTTCAATGCCAGGGTGTGTACAGTAATATTCTCTGGATTCAATTTTAAGATTTCTTCTGCTGTGTGTGTGTTCTCCCGGATCCCCTCTCCGGGTAATCCAACTATTAAGTCCATATTAATTTGTTTTATACCACTATCCCTCACCCAATCTACCGCTCGCACCACTCCTTCCCGATCGTGATTCCGCCCGATTCTTTGCAGGGTGGAATCATTCATTGACTGAGGATTAATGCAGATCCGATCGACTCCATTTCTATAATAAACCTGGAGTTTATCGCGACTGAGCGCGTCCGGTCTGCCCGCCTCTACGGTGATCTCTGCCGTGTCCGCCGAAATATACTGCTGGTTCAGCAATCCAAACAGTCTTTCGCTTTGATCCACAGAGAGCACCGCAGGGGTGCCTCCGCCGAGGTAAATACTTTCTACTCGATATCCCAATTCTTTCAGGCTGGTTCCAACGGTTTTAATCTCGTATTCCAGAGCTGTTAGAAATTCATCCATCTGACCCGGCCGCCCACTCAGGACAGCTCCGGGAAAGCTGCAATAGATGCAGCGGCTGGGACAAAACGGTATGCCGATATAGAGCCCAATAGCCCGGTTGCTGGTTTGCGGCTTCGGTAAAAAGGGGCGGTTGTTTTGAGCCACCTCCAGCAGCAATCCTGCTTTCTGCCCCTGCATCAAATGATCCCTTTGCAGAGCCTGGACTACCTCACCGTAATCAATGCCCTGGTCCAGCATACGCTGTACCAGTTTAACCGGGCGCATCCCGGTCAGAATGCCATAGCTATTGATATCTCTAGCTGCATGGTCGCAAAGGATCTCATAGCAGAGATGACGCACCCATTGCTTGGTTTGCCTTAATCTTTCCGCTTCGGAACCATTAACATCAAAATCCCTGGCGGCCTGTGAAGTGCCCCGTTTCGAAATTACTTGGATTTCCACCCGGGCCGTTCCACCTGACCATTCACAATAGATTGACACCTTCTTGTCATATTGGCTACCCTCCTGACGGGTTAAGTCATCCCCGGGAAAAGCCATGCGCACCAATTCATGAACAGCATCATATAGCCACACCTGGTTCAAATCAAGAAATATCAAGCCTTGTCGCCCCCGTTTGCTTCATATATGAACCCAGGAATTTCACTTCCTGACAGTATTCGCTTAATTCGTTCAATAATTCGGCTGTTCCTGCCTGATTGGACAGTTCCACCTCTATATAGAAAGAGAATTCCGCACTGTGCTTTCGGCTCGGTCGTGACTCGATCTTACCCAGATTAAGCTGTCGGCGGGCGAATATACCCAGGGTATCGTATAGGGATCCGGGACGGTCGCGTAAAGAAAAAATAATACTGCTTTTATCGCCTTCAAGTCTAAGTTCTGGCCGGCCTATATGAATAAAACGAGTCACATTATTTTCTTCTGCTATATCCGGATAGATTATCCGCAGGTCATAAAGCTCAGCAGCAGAGCTGTTGCCAATAGAAACCGCCGGCTTGCTCTCGGAACGCAGGATTTGGGCAGCCCGGGCAGTACTGTCACAGATTTCAGTGCGCACTCCAAACAGGCTGGTCTGTATGAAGTTTTCGCACTGAACCAATACCACCGGCTGAGAAATCAGCAACTCCACCTCTTCCAGTGCTAAGTTAGTGCAGGCCAGCAGGTGCTGCTGAACCGGCATATACAGTTCACCCCTGATCTGTACGTTATTATTCTGCAAGCCTTCGAAGGTCGGATGGATAGTCCCGGCCAGTGAATTCTCTATAGGAACCAGGGCTCCTTCCACCCGACCGCACTCCACCATTTGAAACACTTCCTTTATTGTCCCTGCTACTTCCAACTCAACGCCGGCGCCCCAATAAACCCCGGCAGCCTCTTCACTGAATGTTCCGCGCGGGCCCAAAACTGCATAAGCCATTTACCTGGCCCTCCTTCCCACTGCCCGGGCTACCGGCTCAATTTCCTTCATCAGCTGGCTGAAACCACGCGGGGTCAATGATTGATCTCCATCGGAAAGGGCTTTTTCCGGATGAGGATGGACCTCTACCATGATGCCGTCAGCTCCGCCGGCAATAGCCGCCCGGGCCATAGGTGTCACCAGACTCCGAACCCCGGTAGCGTGACTGGGATCTACTAACACCGGCAGATGAGACATCTCCTTTACCATAGCCACTGCCGCCAGATCCAGTGTGTTGCGAGTCCAAGGCTCACTTGAGCGTATTCCCCGTTCACAAAGAATCAGCTGGCTGTTGCCCCCGGCCAGAATGTATTCTGCCGCCAGCAGCCACTCCTCAATGGTGGCTGACATTCCACGTTTGAGCACGATAGGCTTATTGATCTTACCCAGCTTCTTCAGCAACGAGAAATTGTGCATGTTGCGGGCCCCCACCTGCAGGATGTCTGCATAGTCAGTCACTACTGCTATATCTTCTGCATCCATAACTTCTGTGATCACTGGCATGTTCATCTCTTCGCCTATTCGGGCCAGGATTTTCAGACCGGCCTCACCCAAGCCTTGGAAGCTATATGGTGAAGTCCGGGGTTTGTATGCACCGGCTCTGAGTATATTGGCCCCGCTCCCTCTTACTTTGAAGGCGGTTTCCTTCATTATCTCTTCGTTTTCCACTGCACAGGGGCCAGCCACTATGGCCAGCTGTTCTCCGCCGATGACACATCCTCTAACCCGGACCTGAGTATTCCCGTTATTTGTACTGCGCGAAACCAGCATATCCATGCCCTCTTTAATCTGCAATCTGGCCACTTTAACTCCTCCTTTTTTCAAATAAAAAAACAGACCTCTCATCCCCAGAGGGACGAGAGGTCTGTAAACTCCCGCGGTACCACCCATTTTGCCAATACTGGCCGCTCATTCAAGATACGGGATCCCTGTAAAAAATAAAAACCTCTCATCCACTATGGGACGAGAAGCTTATTTGCTACCCGCGGTACCACCCACTTTGCCTGTTGGCCGCTTGTAATAAAGATACAGGTTATCCGATATCCCCTCCCCTTTAACGGTGGGAGTTCCGCCTCGACCTACTTGCATGTCTAGCATGTTTCAGCCGGGTGCTCCGAAGTGAACTTCACCCCGTTTTGTTATAGGAATGCTTACAGCCGGTGGCACTCCCTCTCTGCATAACTCCATCGAAGCTACTTTACTTCTTCATAGCATTTGCAATATATGAATAAATACTAGCACAGCACAACGGCTTTGTAAAGCCGCCTGGGGATTTTTTTTGCCACAGATTTGCTCAGATTATTTTGAGTAAATCTGTGTGCATCTTGTTAATCTGTGGCTAAAAAAACGCTAACCCCCATCCCCTATAAAAACGGGTTGTTCTGGCGTTCGAAGCCGATGGTGGTAGCTGGTCCATGACCGGGATAGCAGACCGTTTCATCCGAATATATCATAAGCTTTTCCTTTATGTTAGTGATCAGCTGTTCATAAGATCCTCCCGGGAAATCAGTTCGTCCTATCGACATCTGGAACAGGGTATCTCCCACAAATATGATATCGCCGGTCTTCAGGCAGATTCCTCCCGCACTGTGACCGGGAGTGTGTATGACCTGCAGTTCAACGGTATTGCCAATTTTGATTACATCACCATCTTTAAGCATCTGATCAGCTGCCGGACTGGTGACATTACTGCCCATTAAAAAAGAAAAATTGGATACAGCATTTACCAGCATCTTGGCATCGGCTTCATGAATTAGTATTTGGGCACCGGTGGCTTCTTTCACCCCCCGGTTTCCGCCGATATGATCTATATGACCATGAGTGTTTATTATATATATCGCCTTTAATCCATCCTGTTGCAGCATCCTCAGTATGGCTTTGGGATTGCCACCCGGATCAATAACGGCTACCTCTTTGGTTTCCTCACAGCCGACGATGTAACAATTAACTGCCATCGAGCTGATTTCCAGACCCTTTAATATCATAAAAGCCTACCTCCGTTCACATTAGGGGTTAATCACGCGAAATTTGACCACAGACGGAATTAATAAGTAATAACCACTCTGCCTGGCAACTCTACATTTGATCGCGTTAAACTATTACTGTCAATTGCGGGTTATATTTAAACGCTGATAGTTTACCATGGTATTCAGAGTCATAGCTTATCTATATTATGGTTTATCTTGACATTATATCATCTGTGTTAATCTGTGAAAATATCTGTGTTCATCTGTGGTTAAATTAAAAAACCTTATCGCTGTCGAGCAGTATGGTCACCGGACCGTCGTTTTGGATATTTACCAGCATGTCGGCGCCGAATTCGCCGGTAGCCACCTCTATACCCTGGGTTTTTATATATTCTATACAATAGTTGAACAAAGGAAGGGCCTTTTCTGGCAGTTCCGCTTCGATAAAACTGGGCCGCCTTCCTTTTCGGGCATCTCCATATAGAGTGAATTGGCTAATCAGAAGGATCTGTCCACCCGCTTCCACCAGAGATCGATTCATTTTCCCCTCTTCATCAGGAAATATGCGAAGATTGATGATCTTTTCCATTATATAATTAGCTTCATTTTGTGTATCACCCTGACAAATGCCCAATAAGACTACCAAACCGCCGTTTATCTGCCCGATTTCCCTGCCATCAACCTTAACTGAACTGGCCAAACTCCGTTGTACTACTGCTCGCATTATTGATCACCTTTAAGTTCTCCGGGATGACTGCGTCTCACCGCCAGCACATCCTGCACGTTTTGCATACGCCTTATCAACGTCTGTAGTTGCGCGAGGTCTTTGATTTCCAGTTTAAAATTCATTACTGCCTGACCGTTACGCGTTGCCCTGGAAAAAACCGAATTTATCTGTACATGCAAATCAGCTATTACGTTCATTACATCAGTGGTCAGCCGGGCCCGATCAAACGCCTTGACTTCCAAATCTACATAATAGATACCACTTTTGTCAGCCCATGCCACCTCAATGATCCGGTCCTTTTCATTTTTTAGATAATTCTGCAGATTGGGACAGTCTATCCGATGCACTGATATTCCCCGACCGCGGGTGATATACCCCAGAACCTGGTCACCCGGCAATGGAGTACAGCAGCGCGCCAATCTTATAGCCACATCGTCAATTCCTTTTATGGTCAGTGCTGCCGTCTGTTTATCCTGGTTGATCGCTTCCTTGAGCTTGGGGGTTGCCGCAGACTCTTCGCTAAGAATCTCAGGGAAATACAGCTCCTTTATCCGGTTGATCACCTGTGCCGCAGTAACGGCATTGTCTCCAACCGCGGCAAAAAGATCCTCTGAACTATTTAGGCTAAATTTCCGGGCCACTTCCCGAAGACGATCTTCTTTCAAATATTCCTTGGCACTGAGTTGTTTCTTTCTCAGATCCTTCTCGAGTAATTCACGGCCCCTGATTATATTATCTTCCCGCTGCTCCCTTTTGAACCAGCTCTTGATCTTGCTCTTGGCCGATGAGGTCTTGACCATATTTAGCCAGTCGTGAGACGGACCCGGAGAGTTTTTCGAGGTCAGTATCTCGACGATATCGCCATTTCCCAGGGGATAATCCAGCGGTACTATGCGGCCATTCACTTTGGAGCCGGTACAGCGGTGACCGACTTCGGTATGGACCCGGTAGGCGAAATCCACCGGACAGGCTCCCTTGGGCAGTTCGAATACCGCTCCCTTGGGAGTAAATACGAAAACCGTGTCATCAAAAAGGTCTATTTTCAGCGATTCCATGAACTCGGAATTATCCTTGATTTCCTGCTGCCATTCCAGCATCTGCCGCAGCCACGCCAGTTTCTCATCGAAACCCTTTTCTTTGGGGCTAGCCCCTTCTTTATAACGCCAATGACTGGCTATACCATATTCGGCCGAGCCGTGCATATCCCAGGTGCGGATCTGTACCTCAAATGGTTCTCCGCCCTTGCCAATCATAGTGGTATGCAGCGACTGGTACATGTTGTTTTTCGGTGTGGCGATATAATCCTTGAAGCGCCCGGGCAAAGGCCGCCACATGGTATGGATAATGCCCAGGACACCGTAACACTCCGGTACTTCGTTGACAACGACCCTAATAGCGATCTTATCATAGATCTCATCAATGTCCTTGTCCTGTTTGACCATCTTTTTATAAATGCTGTATATGTTCTTAGGCCGACCTGCTATATCGGCTTTTATTCCGATCTGATTGAGACCTGTCTCGATCTGATTTATCAGTTCTTGAACATAATCCTCGCGCTCCCGCCTCTTCTGTTTCAAGCGCTTGGCAATCTCATAATAGATATCAGTCTCCAGATAGGCAAAAGCCAGATCTTCCAACTCCCATTTGAATTTAAAAATCCCCAGGCGATGTGCCAGGGGAGCAAATATGTCCATGGTTTCACGAGCGATTTCTTTTTGTTTTGCCTCGCTCTGGTACTGCAGGGTGCGCATGTTGTGCAAGCGATCAGCCAGTTTAATTATAATCACGCGAATATCCTTAGCCATTGCCATAAACATCTTACGCAGGTTCTCGACCTGGGCCTCTTCGCGGGACTGAAAATCTATACGGGATAGCTTGGTAAGCCCGTCTACCATCAAAGCAATCTCTTCGCCAAATTCACTGAGAATATTAATGAAAGTAATTTCGGTATCCTCAACCACATCGTGGAGCAAGGCAGCACAGATCGAGGCGGTATCCATTTCTAAATCTGCCAGGATCATGGCCACTTCTACCGGGTGAATGATGTAAGGATCGCCAGAGTTTCTCTTCTGACCGGTATGGGCGATTTCAGCATAGTTGAAAGCCTTTTCGACCAGCGCAAAATCACCAGCCGGATCATAGGTTTTTAGTTTGTCTATTATCATATTGACTTCAGGACCCATTGGCATCACCACGCATATAATTCTTTAAGCCGCTCCAACCAAGCGGCAAAGGCTTTCTTTTCAGCCAGACCTTCAAGGTAGTATGGGGAATTATTGAGGTCAAAATCGGCAGCAGCAGTATTTATGAGCTTTATAGCCATTATACTACCCTTTTTCTCAATCTCACACAAGCATAGATCAGCCAGTATGCAAAGCACAGCTTCGATTTCCAGAGTAGAGACTCCCTGGCCAATTTCGGTTTTCATCTCTTTGGCCAAAATGTCCAGCGAATACCCCCCCTGATCCTGACCTCTAGCGCTAAGGTACTTCCATACGGCTTTAACCAGATCCCCGTCAGGATAGGAGCGTTCCAAATATCTGCGGTTAAAATCGATCGCATCTTCCCCAAAGGTAGCCCAGATGGTAGTTTCCCTGTCGGCAGCTATCTGGCTTAACACGGACAGAGCTTCGTATTCACTGAACGGCAAATCAGCAAACACCATCTCATCAATGGCCTGATGGTTGAACGGTTTTACATAGGCGCCATCTGACAGCAGTGTTCCTGTTTCCCTAGCAAGGAAGCTCTGCCGGATGGGATCACGCTTTTCCGGGGTATCTATGCCTACTTCGATATAGAGCCCTGGCACATCCTGGCTTAGATTTCTCAGAGTTGGCGGCCGGTTACAGTAAATATATGTACGGCAATCCCTCTTGAACTTCCAATCCCTTTGCACCTGGAAACGGTAGCGCGGCACCCAATGCCAAACACTATGCTGGTATTTTTGCAGCATTTCAGCCCAGTTGTTTCTTTCGGGAGCAGACCAGACCTGTATTATATGAAAGTTCTTAGTGTCTAGAACATGCTTTTTTAAGTAGTATTCGAGAAATGAGTTAGTAGTCAGGCATACCTTGATGTGGTTATCCCTTAGCCTGGCCTCTCCCAGCAACCTGCTGCGGTAAGACATACAGCCATGCAATTCCTCTACTACCCCTGGCAGGAAAAGGCGTTTAAATAATATTTTTTGCTTACTTAAAAGCCTGGCAGTAGGGTAGGTGATGATGATATTATGGCCTTGCTCCAATTGTCCTTGCAGCAGAACCATCATGGAACTCAGCCATTCAGATTCAGGTGTGTGATAATAAAAACCCAGCGCACTGCAAGAAGGTTTCATATCGCCTATTCGCAGCTGAATACTCCTTTTTCCCCGGAATTCATTCTCCTCTAGATAAAAAAGCATATCCTGGTTCAAGTAAGACAGGTCAGGCCTCATAAAATCAGCCCTGCCGAAAGCCACTCCATCGAACCCGGCTGCTCGGCAGCGAAAGTGCTCCTTGCTCTTTCCCATCAAGTGATATGACTCCAGACCTATACCACGCATTATAAAACAGGGGGGGGGATTTTGTTCCCCGTAAGGCTCAAGAATCTTCAGCTCGTGAACCAGAGCCATATTTATCTCATCGGGGACCAGTTCCAGGTCAATGATTTGCTTACGTTGTTGATAATAATCGCCTACTTCTTTTTCCTTACTCCAGGCATTTATAGCCCTTCGAAAACTGCAGAAATTCTCCCGCTTGATACTCAATCCGGCGGCCAGTTTGTGTCCGCCAAAATGCTGCAGCCATGATGCGTTGGAGGAGAGCGCTTCATGTAGGTCGAAACCGGGCAGACTCCTGCAGGAGCCTTTGCCCTCTTCACCTTCCCATGAGATGATGATAGCCGGCCGGTTATAACGCTCTGCAATCCGGGAAGCTACAATTCCTATCACTCCCTGGTGCCAGCCTTCCCCGCCGACCACCAATACGGTTTCTTCAGCCAGATCAACCTGGTTTTCAACCAAGGCTATCGCAGCCTGGGTTACCCCTTCTTCCACGGTACGACGCTGATTATTCAATTCACATAGATCAGCCGCCAGTTCTGCCGCCTTGGTCTGGTTGTTTGAGAGCAACATCTCGGCCACCAGACTGGCGCTCTTGAGTCTTCCGGCTGCGTTGATCCTGGGTCCCAGAATAAAGGCCAGATGCCAGGCGGTCAGTTCCTGGTTATCCAGATTACTTGCCTGAATCAAGGCTCTGAGTCCTATATTGGTGGTCTCCTTCATCCTCTCCAAGCCGCGTTTCACCAAAATACGATTGTCTCCGGTCAGAGGCACCGCATCCGCGACCGTAGCTAGAGCCACGATGTCCAGCCAGGACATTACTTCTTCATTGCTTAGCCTGTCTCGGCTCAATGCCTGACAAACCTGAAAAACCACTCCCACTCCTGCCAAATCGGCATTCGCGGCCAGGCTATCCATACGTGGGTTTACTATGGCCAGGGCGGGCGGCACTTCCTGGGGAGGAGTATGATGATCGCTTATGATAATATCCAACCCCAGTTCATTGCCCCGTTTGATTTCTTCATATGAAGATATGCCGTTATCTACCGTTATTAACAGCGAGTAGTGTCCGGCTAGTTTTTCAACTGCCCTCATATTCAGACCATAGCCATCGGTAAAACGATCCGGCAAATAATATTCTACCTGGGCGCCCAGCCGAGTGAGGCATTGATACAGCAATACCGTGCTGCAAACCCCGTCGGCATCATAGTCTCCATATATTATTGTCCGTTCATTGCGGTCAATGGCCAGGTTGATCCTCGCTACTGCCTCTGCCATACCGCTCATCAGCCAGGGATCGGTCAGGTCTTCCAGACGGCAGGATAAATAATGTCTGGCCTGTTCAAGGCTTTTAATGCCACGGATCGTTAATAAACGAGCTACGGTCATAGACAGGCCGATCTCCCTGGCAAGCATTCCGGCCAGCTTTTCGTCAGGTTTTGCAATAGACCATTCGCATTTACTTTCCATTGTTTTCCCCATTTTCTTGGACTATGAACAGCTTATACTATTGACTCTGGCATGGCAAAGGAGAAAAGTTGCGTATACTATTGTCATAACCTGCAGTCTGATTCATTTAGGCGGGTATAGCCCTGAATCAATTTATATGGTTAAATATAGCTCAAGGGCATAGAACCGCCAGCTCCGGAATTCATTCAAAGGAGATACCAGATGACCTCGCAGTTTTATACCATGCGCCCCATGAAGTCTTATCGAGATGGGGTTATGCAAGATATCGTAGATCCAATAGTCGTGGAAGCGCAAATGACGATTGTAGTCAATAACCAGGAGGTAGCGGCCTTGGCCTGCTCCCCGGCTGATCATAAGGAATTGGCAATTGGTTATTTAGTCAGTGAGGGGTGGCTCTCCCGCGGCCAATCGATACATTCTCTTGAACTGGCACCTGATAACAGAGTCTTGATCGAAGCTGATATTTCACTCCGGCCGTCAGATGGAAAAATGAGCGTAGTCAATACCTGCATGGGCAAAGGCCACAGCTCTCCAGCTCAATTGGTGCAGTCAATAACGGTACCCCGAACGAACTACACTTTTCAGGCGGTAGACTTACTGGCAGCTATTGAGGAATTGAACCGCACATCGGATACATTCCGCCTGACCGGAGGAGTACATAGTGCCGGATTAGGACAGGGTGGCACTCTTTTAGTTCGCTATGAAGATATTGGCAGGCATAACGCTGTGGACAAAGTATTTGGATACTCGTTTCTCAATGATCTCATAATGGACGACAAGTACCTAGTTCTCAGTGGTCGAATAGCAGGAGAGATCCTGATGAAAGCTGCCCGTAGCGGAGTTTCTTTGATCCTCTCGCGTTCCGCTCCTACCCTCAGAACAGTCGAGCTGGCCGAGAGACTGGGTTTGACCATAGTTGGTTTCGCCCGGGGAGAGCGCTTTAATGTTTACACCCATTGGGACAGAATAGAGATATAGTTATTAATTCTTAATTCTTAATTCTTAATTCTTAATTATGGTGGGAAAGTTGCCGCTTTCCTTTTTGAATCAAAGAAATGCACTGCATTTCTTCATAAAATTTTGAAATTCATAATTACTCGGGAGGTCGTTATGGTTCCGGTAGTCGGATTTGTCGGGTATTCCAATTCAGGTAAAACTACCATAGTATCCAAACTCGTATCCACACTGAAATGCCGGGGATACCGGGTGGCCGCCATTAAACATGCATCGCACGGTTATGATATGGACATGCCGGGCAAGGATTCCTGGCAGCACTACTCATCAGGTGCGGACCAGGTAGTGGTGGTGGGGCCAGAATCTTTTACTCATCACCATCGCGGCTCTGCCAAACTGCTAGATATTATAAAAGGGATTTCTGACGTAGATATCATCCTGGTCGAGGGTTTCAAGGCTGAACCGATACCCAAGATAGAAATACTCAGTCAGGACGAACCGGAGCGGCGTATCCCGCTTGATGGATACCTGCAGGCCGTTATCAGTCCGCTGGCCCTTCATGAAGACGTTCCTTGTTTTAATCCGGATGATTTGGCCTCCTTGACTGACTTTATCGCAGATCACTTTATTATTCAAACAAAGCCCTGAATCATCGTCATGCTAGGTATTCCATGTAATCATACATGGAATGATACTCCCTTATCATATCCCCAACATCTCCCTGCTAATACTGGTAGTTAACTTTAAAATACACATATTCCCATCACTGGATTCAGTCCTTTTCGGACGTTTTGGGCGAAAACCTTGTGAAGTTCTTGTAATAAAACATTTTTTTCAACATTTTTTGCAGGATAATTTGACTGGACGTTGAATTAATATGGTATAAATGTAGTGTGCTTTTTTGTGGGGTGAATACTTAGCACTATAAATCAAAAAACTGAATATTCAAACTCCGAGCCCAGCTACCTAAAGCTTCTTTTGCCATGGTTGCCTGGCCGATTAGGGTTAATTTGGAAACGAGTTTGCCTCCCTTGCTTGGAAAGGAGTAATGACCTGTTAAATGGCCATTTTGATATGTTTCAACCCGTAAATTAGTACAAATGGTACGAAACATATAAATGTAGGATCTCCTATCCACAAAGAGAGATCCTTTTTTTGTGGCCATACATAACCAGCAGTAAACCCCCTCGACATACTTTGTTTAGGGGTCAATACTGGTATACCCTTCGGGGGGAAAAAAAGGAGAGGAGAGATGTTAGTGGAACTGGTCAAACTCAACATCAACGGAAGGGAGGTAGAAGCTCCCGCGGGCAGCACGATTCTGCAGGCCGCAGAACTGGCCGGGATTGAGATTCCTCGCCTGTGCTACGACAAAGAATTGAGCCCTCTTGGTGCATGCCGCTTATGCGTTGTGGAAGTTAAAGGCAATCGTTTGCTGCCAGCTTCCTGTGTAACCCCGATCAGCGCAGGTATGGTAGTAGACACTGAATCGCCGGCAGTGGCAGAGGCACGCAAGACTATTCTTGAGCTCTTGATTGCCAATCATCCCCTGGATTGCATGACCTGCGACAAGCTGGGTGACTGCAAACTGGCCGATTATTGCTACAAGTATGGCGTAAAGGACAGTGCTTTTGCCGGAGAAAAGCACGATTATGCCATTGATGACAGCAACCCCTTTATTATCCGCGACCTGAACAAGTGCATACTCTGTGGAGCTTGTGTCAGAGCCTGTGAAGAACTCACCGGCGCCGACAATCTATCCTACCTCAATCGCGGTTTTCACCGCAAAGCTACTACTGCAGGAGATGTAGACTATATCGATTCCGATAATTGCGTATTCTGTGGACAGTGTGTCGCAGTTTGTCCTACCGGCGCTCTAACGGAAAAGACTTTGGCTGGAAAGGCCCGCCGCTGGGATATCGACCGCGTACGCACCACCTGCCCGTTCTGCGGCACTGGCTGTAACTTCGACCTGGCGGTTAAAGAAGGCAAGATCATCGGCGTACTTTCTAACCCGGACGCCCCGGTCAACCAGCGCATGCTGTGTGTAAAGGGTCGTTTTGGCTGGGACTATATCTACAATGAAAAACGCCTGACCTCCCCACTCATCAAAAAGAACGGCAAATTTGAGACCGCCAGTTGGGATGAGGCTTACGATTTAATAGCCACCAAATTCAAAGAAATCAAGGACAAATACGGGTCCGAATCCTTTGCAGCCCTGAGTTCAGCCCGCTGCACCAATGAGGAAAACTTCCTGGTTGGAAAATTCACCCGTGCCGTGATGGGGACGAATAACGTCGACCATTGCGCCCGTACCTGACACGCGCCTACCGTGGCCGGTCTGGCCACTACCTTTGGAAGCGGCGCTATGACAAACCCGATAAGTGATATTCTCAATGAAACCGAGCTCATGTTCCTCATCGGTACCAATCCTACCGAGGCTCATCCGGTCATTGGCTATAAGATGAGAAAGGCAGCCCGCAAGGGTGTCAAACTGGTAGTATGTGATCCCCGGCATATCGACCTGGTAGATGAAGCTGACTATTGGCTGCGTCTGAAACCTGGTACTGATATTCCTCTTCTGAATGGATTAATGCACATCATCATCAAGGAAGGCCTGGAAGACAAGAAGTTCATCGAAGAACGCACTGAAAACTACGAAGAACTCAAGGCCATCGTGGAGTCCTACACCCCTGAACGGGTTTCCGAACTTACTGGTATATCAGTAGATGATCTGTACTCCGTAGCCCGCCTCTATGCCAAGACGGATAAGGCCATGATATTCTACACCCTGGGTATTACCGAGCATATCTGCGGAACTCGCAACGTTATGAGCTGCGCTAACCTGGCTATGCTGACCGGACACCTGGGCCGCCCCGGATGCGGCGTTTGCCCGCAGCGTGGCCAGAACAACGTTCAGGGAGCCTGTGATATGGGTGCCCTGCCGAATGTATTCTCCGGCTACCAGGGCGTAGGTGTAGATGCAGCCCGGGAAAAACACGAAAAAGCCTGGGGAGTACCCCTGTCTGGCAAAGTGGGACTGAAGATTCCGGAGATGTTCAAGGCAGCTCACGAAGGTCAAGTAAAAGCCATGTATATCCTGGGTGAGAATCCGGTCTTAACCGATCCGGATGCCAACCATATACGCAAGGCATTAGAACATTTGGAATTCCTGGTGGTCCAAGAATTGTTCCTCACCGAAACTGCTGAATATGCGGATGTAATACTGCCGGCAGCCAGTTTTGCTGAGTGCGATGGTACCTTTACCAATACCGAGCGGCGCGTCCAAAGAGTACGTCAAGCTATTGATCCTATCCCCGGTCAGGCCAACTGGCAGACCATTTGTCAGATGGTCACCAAGATGGGCTATCCGATGAGCTATAACGATCCCAGCGAGATTTGGGACGAGATGGCTTCCCTGTCTCCGTCCATGGCTGGTATCAACTATCAGAGAATCGATGAAATGAACAGCATCCAATGGCCGTGCCCGACCACGGATCATCCCGGCACTCCAGTACTGCATGTTGGTAAATTCACCCGCGGACTGGGACTGTTCCAGCCTTCGGAACACATTCCCCCGGCTGAGATGCCCGATGCAGAATATCCCTTCCTGCTGTCCACCGGCAGAATACTGCAGCATTATAATGTTACTACTCCGTATTCACCCGGCATCAGCAGTATTTGGGATAAGGAAATGTCGGAAGTCAACCCGCAGGATGCTGAAAAACTCGGTGTGAAAACCGGCGACAAGCTCAAGGTAACCTCTCGCCGTGGTGAAGCGATCACCAACGTCAAGGTAACTGACCGGGTACTGCCGGGCGTGATATGGATGTCGTTCCATTATAACGGAACCCCGACTAATGCCCTCACCAGTGATGGTTTGGACCCGATCACCGGAACTGGTGAATACAAGGTTGCGGCGGTCAAACTCGAAAAGATCTAGATAAATCAGGAGGCAGTTATGCGAAAGGTAGCCGTGGAAGATGCAATAGGCCAGCCTCTGGGCCATGATATAACCAAGATAGTACCCGGTAAAGTAAAGTTGCGGGCCTTTCGGCGTGGTCATATTGTGGAACCGGAAGATATTGACAAGCTCAAGGATCTGGGTAAGGAGCACATCTATATTTGGGAACCCAATGATACCCAGGTACATGAGGATGATGCCGCAGTCAGGCTGGCCAGTAATGCTGCCGGTCCTGGAATTTACTGCACCAAACCCAGTCAAGGCCGAGTCAATCTCATGGCTGCTGAAGATGGTTTATTAAAGATTCAGGTCGACCGCTTAAACCAGATAAACAACCTGAACAATCTGGTCTTTGCCACCCTGCACAACAACCGGGTGGTAAAAAAGGATCAGATGCTGGGCGGGACCAGGATCGTACCATTAGCTATCGATGCTGTCGTTCTGGAACAAGCAGAAAATCTATGCCGGGAACCGGACCCGCTGATGCAGGTCCTGCCTTTCAAACCCCTATGGGTGGCAGTTGTAACCACCGGTTCCGAGGTTAATTCCGGCAGAATCAAGGATGGTTTTGCCCGTATAATGCGCCAGAAAATCAATCCTTTTGGCGGACGCTGGATGGGTCAGGTCATCGTTCCCGATGATCCCGATCTCATCGCCAACGAGATTCAGAACTTTGTCGCCGAAGGCGCCGGGTTGATCCTGGTTACCGGAGGTATGTCGGTTGACGCTGATGATGCTACCCCACATGGTATTCGCCGCGCCGCATCTAATGTGGTGTCCTACGGAGCTCCGGTCCTGCCGGGTTCCCAATTTATGATGGCCTACCAAGGGCATGTAGCTATCTGTGGAGTGCCAGGCGGCGCTCTGTTCAGCCGTAAGACGACGCTGGATCTGATACTTCCCCGGATTTTTGCCGGTGACATGATTGGCCGGTCCGATATTGTAGCTCTGGGAAACGGCGGTCTGTGTGAAGAATGCGATCAATGCCGCTTTCCCAATTGTGCCTTTGGCAAATCAGGTCAAATCTAGAAGGAGGCTCTTGTTGTGCTGCTGGATATAAACCTGGAACTAGCTCAGAGTATCATTCTGAGTCATATTCCTTCCCTGGCAAGTGAAGAACTGCCTCTAATGGAGTCCTTCGGTCGGGTGCTGGCTATGGATTACGCGGCCAGACATGATCTGCCGATGCAGGCTCGCTCTGCAGTCGACGGCTATGCCCTGGCAGTAGGTGAAGCGCCGGTCAACAGCAGCTTTTTGCTCAAGGTCGTTCCTTCTAATGAAGCAGCGGTAATATCCGAGGACGAGGCCATGGCTGTAACAACAGGAGGCTCTCTGCCTGAGGGAACCCAGGCAGTAGTTCCCCATGAAAAGACCCTGTTACAGGATGGCAAGTTAAGCGTACTGGAATCCATTAAACCGGGTGCCAATATAAAAACCAGCGGTGAGGACTATAGGCAGGGTGAGATACTGGCGACCACCGGCACTATTATAGATGGCGGTGTGGCTGCCGCACTGGCTGCTTTCGGCTACAGTCGTATCAATGTCAGAGTTCGCCCTCGGGTGGCAGTTTTGGCATTGGGCAACAGTATTGTTCCCTTTGATGTTTCACCAGAACCTCACCAGATGAGAGACAGTAACGGCCCGATGCTGGCCGCAATGATCTCCCAAGATGGATGCGAGACGGTATCGATCGAAGTGGCTGATTCCATTGAATCAGCTGATAAGGTACTTCGGCATATGCTGTCCCGGGCTGATATGGTTGTCTGTACCGGCGGTACCTATGCCAGGGGTACAGATGAAGCCCGCCAGATCCTAGAGGGTCTGGGGGTAGAACTCTTCTACTGGGGGGTTCCCATTCAACCAGGAAGTCATCATGGCGCAGGAAGGTACCAGAATGCTCTAGTGTTGGCGCTGTCAGGCAATCCGGCTGCTTGCGCCGTGGGATACCATTTGTTTGCCAGTCCAGCTCTAAATTCCATGCAGGGACTGACATCACTGCCACAGATAGTGCAAGCCAGATGCATTAATGGTTTTGCAAAAAAGTCCGGTTCGCGCCGTTTTGTCCGAGGTCATGCCGAATACGTAAATGGCGGTTGGCAGGTGGAGGTATTACCCGGCCAGAAACCCAGTATGCTAAAATCCCTTTTGAATTGTAATGCTCTGATAGATCTGCCGGCGGGAACCCCACCGGTAGGTATTGATGATGAAATAACCATCTGGTTATTATAAAAATTTAAATTATCTTTGGTTGTGGAGGTGAAAACAATAATGGCAGACTACAATGAGATTATCAGCCAATACCAAGATCTACCCGGCGGCATAATTGAGGCTTACCATGCCATTCAGAAAGAATACAGCTATATACCCGAAGAAGCTGTG
>JAAYCK010000096.1 GCA_012729835.1 Syntrophomonadaceae bacterium | reverse complement strand
ATTGAAAAAATTGTATTCTGCTGCTGAATAAAAAAGTATCTTTAACACATTGCAAAGGGGATGGAACAAATCATGGTGGATAATAGCCGGTTGCTTGATCTCAGATTAAAAGGTTATTGCTGCAGTCAAATGATTGTGAAAATGGGGCTGGAGGATAGCGGCAGGGAAGATAACCCTGATTTGATCCAGGCAGTTCGCGGGTTATGTGACGGCTTGCATGCAGGTCTGATTTGCGGCATTCTAAGCAGCTGCGCCTGTCTGATCGCTTTGCTTGCACCTGATGATGCAGAGGTTATTACTGCACATCTGACCGATTGGTTCAGGAGTGAGTTCGAGGCAGACAATGGCGGAATAAACTGTGATGATATCCTGGCTGACGACCCCATGAACAAATCCACTAAATGCCCCATAATACTGGCAGCAACTTATGAAAAAATGATGGAGATGCTGGAGGCAAGCGGCTATGAATTACAGGGCTGAAACCAATAAGACGGACACAGAAGAAATCATTGGCAGGACGCAGAGTCTTTGTCCGGTATGCCTGGCTAAGATTCCGTCAGAAAAGGTCAGAATCGGGGACAACATATACCTGAGGAAATCCTGTTCAGAGCATGGCCATTTTCAAACGGTGATCTGGCGGGGGAAACCGGATTACCTTGAATGGTATAAAGAAAAAAGGCCGGAGCCTCCCAGGGCATGCCTGACTGAAATAGAGAAAGGATGTCCTTTTGACTGCGGCTTATGTCCGGATCACCATCAGCAGGTTTGCTGTGCCCAATTTGAGGTCACTCAAAGGTGCAATCTTAAGTGCCCGGTCTGTTTTGCAGATGCTGGAAAGACTCAGGAAAAAGATCCGACGATTGATGAACTACTGGAACAGATGCAGCTAATTATGGATACCACAGGCTTATGCAATATCCAGCTATCCGGAGGAGAACCGACAGTGCGGGATGATCTGCCGGATATCATCGTTAAAGCTCGTTCTCTGGGATATTCTTTTTTCCAGTTAAACACCAATGGAATAAGGCTTGCCGAAGATCAGCAGTATGTCAAGGCTTTGAAAGAGGCAGGTCTTTCAACCGTGTTTTTACAGTTTGACGGAACCAGAGATGATATATACAAGCATACCAGGGGAAAAGGTCTGTTAGACATTAAACAAAAAGCCATCGAAAACTGTGGGCAGCACCAATTGGGCGTAGTATTGGTTCCAACGCTGATTCCAGGCATTAACACCGATAATATCGGTGATATAGTGCGTTATGCCTTGCAGGGCATGCCAATTATCCGGGGTGTTCATTTTCAGCCGGTCAGTTATTTTGGACGTTATCCCTCACCCCCCAAAGATGAAGATCGGATCACACTGCCGGAGGTGTTAAGAGCGCTGGAAGACCAAACGGAAGGCCTTTTAAAAGCAGAGAATTTTGCACCTTCTAACTGCGAAGATGCCACATGCTCTTTTCATGGTGATTTTATTTATCTGGAGGATGGAAAACTAACCCCGGTTACCCAGAAGCAGAATACCTGCTGCAGTGCCGTTAACCTGCGGGAAGAATCAGTTCGCCGGGCGCAAAATTTCGTAGCAAAAAGGTGGCAGATTCAGGATAAATCAGAGTGCTGCGGTGAGCAAAACGGCAATCAAATTGATGCACTGGACAGGGTACTGGACAGGATTCGGAATTACCGTATAAGTATTACCTGCATGACCTTTCAGGATGTGGAGAATATTGATCTTGAGCGCCTGAAATACTGCTGTGTGCCAGTGGTTGATAAGGGCAAAGCAATCCCGTTTTGTGCCTATAATCTATCCGACCGGGAAGGACGTTCCTTATACCGGGGCAGATACTAATAAATAAAAGTAGAAAGGATGCCATGAGAATGATAATTGCATTAGCCTCAAAAGGAGTAGACCTTGATGCTCCAATTGCCGAAGAATTTGAGAAAAGCCCTTACCTGCTAATGGTTGAAACAGATAATATGAGTTATGAGGTCTTTCAGAATCCGGAATTAGAGGATGGGTTGGGTTTAGCAATGGCTGAAAAAGTAGTGGCAAGTGATTGTGAGGCAGTAATTTCAGGAACTATCGAAGCGGAGGCTTTTGAAGTTTTATCAGAAGCTCAGGTAACCAGGTATTACGGAGCCAATATTGCGGGCAGGAAAGCATTGGACATGATGCAAGCTTATGAGCTGGATTACATCCGGGTCCCCAATGGTGAAATGTGGGAACCCCACGATCATTCCCAGGGCACATGCAATTGCGGTGAACATTAACAGGTCCATCATGTTGCCTTAATTTTAACCGAAAAATGGATGTGTGATGCCAGATAATCTGATTAAAAAGAGGGTTATTAAGTGGTTAAAACACCTTTGGATAACTGGATAGCCGGAAAAATCGGTTTGCAATCCGGGGTATTGACCAGGGACAGCATTGAAAGCTATCAGCTTGCCCAACTGAGGAAAACAATTGCCCTGGTCAAGGCAAAGAGTGCTTTTTACCGTAGGAAGTTGGATAGGGTCAAACCGGAAGAAATCGTTGGTTTTACTGAATTTGCCCAGCTTCCTTTTACCACTGCCGAAGATATCAGGAAAAATCCTTTCGCTTTTGTGTGCACATCACAGGGAGATATCGAACGGGTGGTAAGTCTGCAGTCATCCGGGACCACCGGTGAGCCCAAACGCATTTTCTTTACCAGGGCAGACCAGGAACTGACCATAGACTTTTTTAACCATGGGATGCGTAATCTGGTTGGACCATCATACCGGGTTTTAATACTTATGCCGGGAGAAGCACCGGGAAGCGTAGGGGATTTGCTGCGAATTGCCCTGGAAAGAATGGGCGCCTGCCCTGTTCCTTTTGGTCCGGTTTATCATGCCGGAGAAGCGATTGAGGCAGCGGTTCAAAACCAGATAAATTCAATAGTAGGAATCCCTACCCATGTACTACGTATGGCTCGCCATGAAAATGGAAAGCGGCTTTCCGGGCAAATAAAAAGTATTCTCCTGTCTGCGGACCATGTTTCGGATTCGATTAAGCAGGTCATTGAAAAGCAATGGGGATGCAAGGTCTTCAATCATTATGGCATGACGGAAATGGGCCTGGGGGGAGGGGTCCAGTGTGAAGCCCGTACCGGTTATCATATGCGGGAAGCGGATTTGTACATTGAAATAATTGATCCACACACAGGAAAGAATCTTCCTGAGGGAGAGACCGGCGAAATTGTATTTACTACCCTTACCCGGGAAGGAATGCCGTTGATCCGTTATCGCACAGGAGATATAAGCCGCTTTGCTTCCGCAGCCTGCCCTTGCGGTTCAGCTTTAAAGGTTATGGAGGTTGTCAAAGGCAGGGCCTGTGACAGAAAAACCCTTGCCGGAATGAATTTTTCCATTACAGATTTGGATGAAGCGCTTTTTCTATTGGACGGAGTATTGGATTTCAAATGCAGGATAGAGACAGCAGAAGGGATGGAATATCTGTATCTGGATTTATTATTGGCTCAGGGAATGAGTGCGCAAAGCCTGAATGTGGTGGAACAGGCTCTGCAATCCATCCCTGCTGTAAGAGAAGGCACAGCAAGAAATCAATTAAAAATTGTAACCCGGATACATGATAATGAGTTTCCGGTTACCAATGGGACAGTAAAAAGAGGAATTGAAGGCAACCGATACGAAGATCGGTATTAGAAGATAAAGTTAGTGGATATATCTACTGTATAAACCAGTTGAGAATTAAAGGTGGAATTATAGATGAAACGCATTTATCTTGACCATAGTGCAACAACTCCCATCGACCCTGAAGTTGCAGAACTAATGAAGACATTTTCCCTCGAATGCTATGGGAATCCTTCCAGTGTTCATTATTTCGGCCGCCTTAGCAGAAAAGCCATAGAAGAAGCCAGGAAACAAATTGCTGTGCTTATTGGGGCAGATCAAAAAGAAATCATCTTTACCAGTGGAGGCACAGAAGCTGATAATCTTGCGATTCAGGGAGCAGCCAAAGCAAAAGCCAGAAAAGGCAGGCATCTGATCACCTCGTCAATCGAACACCATGCCGTGCTTGATACTTTTAAATACCTGGCTAAAAACGGATATGAACTGACCATCCTGCCAGTTGATGCGGAAGGTTTGGTCAGTGCAGATGATGTAGCCGGGGCTGTACGCAAAGACACCATCCTTATCAGTATTATGCATGCCAATAATGAAGTAGGCTCTGTTCAACCGATCTCTGAAATCGGAAAAATAGCACATGATAATGGAAGCTTGTTTCACGTGGACGCAGTACAGTCATTGGGCAAGCTGCCCATCGATGTAGAGAAAATGAATATCGATCTCCTTTCTGTTTCCAGCCACAAGATTTATGGGCCCAAGGGTGTAGGGGCACTTTACGTTCGTACAGGCGTCAGACTGGCACCGACGGCCTTTGGCGGATCACAGGAGAGAAAAATGCGTCCCGGCACAGAAAATACTCCCGGAATCATTGGTTTTGGCAAAGCCTGTGAACTGTCGGGACAAAGAATGAATGAAGAGAACAGAAGACTGATCAGGCTTAGAGACAAGCTGATAAACGGGTTACAGAGCAGCATCAGTGATATAAAGCTGAACGGGCCGACCGGTGATAAACGCCTGCCCAACAATGTTAATGTCAGTATCCCTTTTGTTCCCGGAGAAACTTTGCTTTTAAACCTGGATATGGTTGGCATTGCCGCATCTGCCGGTTCAGCCTGCACTTCAGGTTCAACTGACCCATCCCATGTACTGCTGGCAATGGGGATAGACCCGGAGATTGCCCATGGTTCGCTGAGATTTTCCCTGGGACTCCAGAATACCGAGGAAGAAATAGATTATGTTTTGCAGGAACTTCCCCGAATTGTAAACCAAATAAGGAACTGCTGATCACATATGGTTTAAAAGCGAGCCTCACTTGGCTGCAACAGTATAAAGCAAGTATGATTTCTTCTGAAATATTAATAGAAAGAACGAGGGAAAGCCATACATAGAAAGAACATCCAGAGGAGGTATTTAAATGATGAATATATTCAGGGAAGCTGTGGAACTTCTGAAAAATAAGGAAAGCTTTGTCATGGCAACTATTTTTGACAAGGTCGGTTCGGCTCCGCGTACCGCCGGGGCAAAAATGATCGTGCGGGGAAACGGAGCGATTCTGGGAACCATCGGCGGAGGGAAGATGGAAGCCGATGCTATAAAGCTTGCCAGGGAAATATTCTCTTCCAGGAAAACCATGATACAGTCATTTGATTTAACAAGCAGTGATATAGCTGCAACCGACATGATCTGCGGCGGGCGGGGCGAATTACTGCTGGATTTTGTTGATGCCGTGGATATAAATAACCTGATACTATACGAATCAGCAGCAGAAGCTTTGGAGAACAGGGAAAAAGCATGGCTTATAACCATATTAAACGACCACCCGGACAAAGATGGTATATTGCGGCAGCAATGCCTGGTGAAATCTGACAAGACTTATATTGGCAAGGTGGATTGTGATCCGTATGTTTTCGAAAAACTTATTTCCGGACCTGCTAAAATATCCATCCACGCCGAGGTCATTGACAATCAGCGCTTTTTAGTGGAACCGATCCGCCAGGGAGGTACCGTGTATATTTTTGGTGCCGGCCATGTTTCGCAAAGAGTTGCTTTGGCAAGCGAATCGGTTGGATTCAGAACGGTAGTCCTTGATGACCGGGCTGAGTTCGCCAATAAGGAAAGATTTCCGGAACCGATTCAGACTATGGTGATTGAGACATTTGAACGTTTGCCGAAGCTTGAAATCGATGAAAACAGTTACCTGGTCATTCTTACCAGAGGGCACCTGTATGACAGGATCGTATTGCAGCAGGTGCTGAGAAGCGGGGCCGGATATATAGGTATGATCGGCAGTCGCAGCAAGACAGCAAAAATATATGAAGAATTGATCAGACAGGGATATCATCAAGAAGAACTTGAACAGGTTTATGCACCGATCGGCATGAACATAGGGGCTGAAACACCGGAGGAATTAGCGGTAAGTATTGTTGGCGAGTTAATAAAGGTCAGAGCGGAGAAAGAAAACATAGGGAAAAAACCCAAAACGAAGGACGAAGAAAGAACATGCTGCCGCATATTGGAATCGTAGTTCTGTTTTGCTAGAGAATATAGATGCTGAGTATGAAAAAATCATGGTAGTTAACCAATCCAATGAAGGAAGGAATTATAATGGGGATTTCGGTTTCATGCAATTGTAATAAAGATAATCTTTCAGGTTGTATAGTTTGCGGCCATGTGTTATTTTATACACCTGATATGCCGTTTCGTGCCAAATGTTTTTTTTGCGGCAAAGAAGAAACAACAAATGTATTTTGCTTGGAGGGTCATTATGTTTGCGATGATTGTCATAGTAAAGACATTTTAGAAATAGTTGAAAAGGCATGTATCAATAGCAGTCTTACCGACCCAGTTGAATTGGCATTACAAATTTTTGCATTGCCCACTTTGCATATGCACGGACCAGAATACCACAGTATCGTGCCTGCGGTGCTCGTAACTGCTTATGGCAATAGTAATAATAAAAAGAATATCGAAGCAATCAGAGAAGCAATTTCACGGGGAAAAGCGGTTATCGGCGGAGTATGCGGAACCCATGGATCCTGCGGAGCAGGCATAGGGATCGGAATTGCCTATTCAATTATTAATCGGGTAACACCCTATTCCACAGATGAACGTGGCAGAGCAAATCAGATGACAGCCCATGCCTTGACGGCTATCAGCAAAGTTGGAGGACCGCGATGCTGCAAAAGGGATTCAATGATTGCTATTGAATCCGCAATAGAGAAGTTTAAATGTTTTGCCAGCACCGGGAAAAGCAAATATATATGCAGCCAATATATTGATAATGATATGTGTATAAAAGGTCAGTGCCCATATTTTACTGGGAAAGAATAAGAGACCCGAGACCCGCTTCACTTTCATTAACATCTAAAATTCTTGATATCAAAGCGGTTCATTTTGTAACGAAGCTTATCCTCTTGATTAGCCCGTGTGTGTAGTTATTGTCGTTAATAGGCACCCATCCATTAAGCCACGCATGTTTCCCGTATTTTAGGCGATTGGGCTTCCACATCAAATCCCAGTTGATATCATATTTTTTCAGGGTTAAAGATTTATTTGATGTTTTATTCGAATATTATGATATTGTGCTAAAAACGGTGTATGAATTAATAGACGGTTTAAAAAGTCATTATTATTGAATTGACGGTATTTAGTTTTTAAAAATTCATACTAGCAGTCCCAGTATGAAAATTACTTTTTTGCATGAAATTTGCCACACAAAAAGGTTATATGGTATAAAAATTGCATTTTATAATACAAATATTTCTTGAGTAATCAAAAAAGGAGGTTATTTACTTGCTAAACTTTGAGTTTTATAACCCAACGCGTATTGTTTTTGGAAAATACACACTTGACAATCTTGATAAGCTTATTCCAGCTAAGGCAAACGTTCTAATAGTTTCGTATGGAATCAAAGAAATGAGCGGCTTGATCGATAGGGTTAAAACTGTACTAGGTGACAGGAAGGTCTTGGAATTTGGCGGAATAGAGCCGAATCCACATTATGAAACCTGCGTAAAGGCTATGGAATTGGCAAGGAACGAGAATATAGATTATTTGGTTGCTGTTGGTGGAGGGTCTGTTATTGATGCAACTAAATTCATTTCACTTGGGTCCAATTACGATGGGGATCCGGCTGAACTGCTGCAATTCGACGGCGCGCCACTTTCTTCGGAAGTTATTAATAAAATAAAAAAAATAGTACCATTTGGTACGGTGCTTACTTTGGCTGCCACCGGCTCCGAGATGAATGATGGTTCTGTCATAACTTATGGAAAGATGAAACCATTAATTCAAGATGAAAATATTTTCCCCCGTTTTTCCATATTGGATCCAACCATCACATTTACAGTGCCCAAAAAACAGGTTGCCAATGGATTGATTGATTCATTTGTACATGCAGCCGAACAATATATCACATATCCTGTGGATGCCAGAATACAGGATCGTATGGCCGAGGGCATAATGCAGACATTGATAGAAGTAGGTCCCACTACTGTTGCAGAACCTGAAAACTATGATGCACGTGCAAATTTTGTTTGGTGCTCGACTCTTGCATTGAACCGGCTCATTGGTGCAGGTGTCCCACAGGATTGGACGGCTCATTTGATTGGACTTGAACTAACTGTATTATTTGGCATTGACCATGGACCAAGTGTGGGTATTATGCTGCTGCCTGTAATGGATGTGTTACGCGAACAAAAACGAGCGAAACTTTTGCAATACGCAGAACGTGTATGGCATATCGAATCTGGCAGCGAAGATGAAAAGATTGACTTGGCAATTCAGAAGACAAGAGAATTCTTTGAAAGCCTAGGCGTAAAAATGCGTCTTTCCGAATATGGCATTGGTGCTGATAGAGCACAGGACATTGTTGACCTGCTGAAAGAGCATAAGTATACGGCGATGTCGGAAAATGGCTCTGTTACTTTAGAAGTTAGCAGAAAGATTATTGAAAAAGCATTATAAGATTTCGGTAATCTTACCTCATTAAAGCCGAGTGTGTGATAAACCACTCTAAACGGGACTGGACTGTAATTTTATTGATTCCTCAAAGCTAAAACATATCCTTGCCGGATATTTATATGACTTCACCTCCTCCCGATATTATGCCGCTTACTTATATGGCATTTTGGGGGGAGGGAATTTCTTTTTTAGTTGATATTAACAAGCAATGTCCGGAAAGAACCATTTCGATGGCTAAAGAGTGGCAGAGCATGCGCCTGGAGATTATTGGCGGTACCCGATCGAAATAAGCAAATTTCTCGCATTATTATAGCTTCGCTTGCATGAGCGTCACTATCTTTAACCATAGCACTTGTACGATAATACGGACACATGTATGAAT
>JAAYCK010000095.1 GCA_012729835.1 Syntrophomonadaceae bacterium | reverse complement strand
CCCACTTTCCATTATCCCGCCGAAGGAACACATTACTACGATTTGCCACTTACGGTTGCTATAACATCATAGGTATTTATTCCCATATGGCTGATATTTAAATAATTGTTTTTTGCAGATAAGTTAGAAGAAATGTGCCCATAACCTATTAAAGCGTAGTTCATTGATGATTCACCCCGAATTATAATTTGTTGTAAAACTATATCATAATTAAAGATTTTCACAGCTGAATTATGATCGGCAATAGATTTAAACTTAAGCTTCCCTCCCAGGATCGCTTTGGTAAATGAAAAGTAAGCCATATCCGGTCTTCCATAAGGACCATAAACGGTAGAAAAGCGCAGACCGGTAGCCGGTATTCCGTACAAATGACTGTAGGTAAATCAGCTCATTAGATTTTCGTGGCCGCATAAAGACTGAGAGGCTTGACCACTCTATAACTATTCTTCCCAAACACGCTTCAAAATACTGATAATTAACCCCTGATCCTCTTCCGTCAAATAAGGATGAATGGGCAGGGATAAGACCCGGTCGCAGATATGATTGCTGACGGGGAAATCGGCTTCGTCAAATTTCCTTCCGGCGAAGGCAGTTTGATTGTGCATGGGCTTTATGTAATAGATCATGCTGGGGATGCCTTCTTTTTTCAAATCTTCCTGCAGCTTGTCCCGCTGCTCTTTATTTTCCAGTTGAATAGTATATTGAGCCCAGCTGGAATAATAGCCTGCCGGGATTGTTGGAGTCTTGACCACATCTTTTAAGGCATCAGTATAATACTGTGCTATCTCATTTATTTTATCCAGTTCATAATCTTTAAAGGCCTGGAATTTCACCTGCAAAATAGCTGCCTGCAGGGTATCCAGGCGCGAGTTCACACCTATTCTGACATTATCGTAACGCGAGCTACCTTTGCCATGGATGCTGGTGGACCGGATCACTTCTGCCAGTTCGTCATCATTAGTGAATACTGCCCCTCCATCGCCATAGCAACCCAAAGGTTTAGCAGGAAAGAATGAGGTAGTAGATATATGACCGAAACAGCAAGCGCGTTGTCCTTTAAACATACCGCCGAATCCCTGAGCACCGTCTTCCAATATTAGCAGGCCATATTTCTCCGCAATTCTATTGATTTCCGGATAGTTAGCAGGTAAACCAAACAAGTCAACGGGAATGATAACTTTCGGCTGGTATTTGCCTTCTTTTATAGTTTGATTTATGGCTGCCTCTAATTTGACCGAATCTATATTAAAAGTATCAGCTTCTACATCAACAAATACTGGTGTTGCACCTAAGAGTGAAACCACTTCCCCAGTGGCGAAGAAAGTAAAGTCGGGAAGGAATACTGCATCGCCTGCTTTTATATCCCAGGCCATAAGTGCCAGACTAAGTGCATCAGTCCCATTAGCACTGGAGATGCAATGCTTAACCCCGACATACTCAGCCAGGCTTTCCTCCAACTCCTTTACCTGACGGCCAGAGATGAAATTGCAATCGTTCAGTACAGCTTGAATAGCTGCGTCAATCTGAGGCTTGAGCACCTGATATTGAGTTTTCAAATCACGGAATTGCATTATGTATCATCTCGATTCTTTTATAATACAGGGCTTAACCCGTTTAAAGCCTTTTCATATTTCCTGCCGCACTGCTCACAGGCAAGATTACTGTTTAACTTCTGCCCGCACTCGCATACCCAGCCCACTTGACTGGCCGGAACCCCTGCCATTAAAGCATGATCAGGCACATCTTTGCTGACTACAGAACCGGCAGCGATCAAAGAGTTTTTTCCT
>JAAYCK010000094.1 GCA_012729835.1 Syntrophomonadaceae bacterium | reverse complement strand
TGATATGGAGGTTCCTTCAACCAGGCCTTATTTTAGCGATGCTGACATCGCAGCGATATCAGGTGATGTCGAATCCATTCTGAAAAGCGGTAGGCTGATACTTGGACCCTTCACCGAGAGATTCGAAAACGCCTTCAAGGATTACTGTGGGGTCAAATACGCTGTTGCCGTCAGTTCCTGCACGGCGGCGCTGGATATTGCGCTGCGTTATTTCATTGTATCGGGTAAAGAGGTGATAGTACCCACCAACACCTTCATAGCAACCAGCAATCCGGTGATCTACAATGGAGGTCTGCCGGTTCTGGCAGATATTAAAGCCGATAATTTGTGCCTGGACCCGGCTGAAATTACCAGGCGGATCACCCCCAGGACCAGGGGCGTCATCGTGGTCCACCTTGGTGGGATGCCCTGTCCTGATATTTTCGAAATTCGTGAGATTTGCCGGTCCAGGGGCCTTTTTCTGCTGGAAGATGTTGCCCATGCCCACGGCGCTACCTTGAACGGACAGAAAGCAGGCAGTTTCGGAGATGCCGGTTGTTTTTCTTTTTATCCTACCAAAGTCATGACTACCTGCACCGGCGGAATGATCACTACCAATGATAGCCGGTTGGCCGAGTTCGCCGTCAGTTTGCGGCACCATGGAGTCGGTAAAGGACTGCACCATATTATCAATCTGGGTTATGACTGGCTCATGGATGAGATAAGTGCCTCAATAGGCTATTATCAGTTGCAAGCCCTGGAATCCAATCTTAAACGGAGACAGGAAATCGCTCAAAGGTATGCAGCGGGCCTGGCCGGCCTGGAAGGAGTCCAATTGCTCCAGGTCCCCGATAATATCCGTCACGCTTATTATAAATATCCGGTATTCCTTGCAGCAGCCTACGATAAACAGCGCTTCGTTGAAAAGATGCAGCGCGAATATGGAATCGGCATTGGGTCGATCTATGATCCCCCGTGCCACCTTCAGCCGGTTTACCAGCGGATTTTTGGGTTTGGTGAAGGCATGTTCCCTATAGCCGAGATTGTGCTGAAGAGGACCTGCTGCCTGCCCATGTCTTCTCAAATGACCGATAATGAAGTGGACTATGTCCTTGAATCGATGAAAGCGGTACTACCTGGTTGCCGGGCCAGTCCGGTAATGACGTAAAGGAGAGCAGAGCACCGATGAGGAATATGGTGACTTTACATCAGCCTAATTATATTCCCTGGATAGGGCTGTTCAGTAAAATCAGCCAGACAGACTGCCTGGTGGTTATGGATACCGTTCAGTACATTAAACGGGGTATAACCCACCGTAACAAGATCAGGGTCAGTACCGGCAGTTCTTATCTCACGATCCCGATAAGCAAGGCGTTCGCCATGTCGAAAATCAATGAAGTTGAACTCCCCACGGAGCGCATCTGGAGAAAAGACCACTGGCGGTGTATTCGCCACAACTACCTTAAAACTGATTATTTTCAGCAGCATATGGCCTTTTTTAATGATATCTATAAAGAGGACTTCCGGTTTCTGTGGCAGTTGAATATGAAGATCATCCATTATCTCCTGAAGGCCTTTGATATCAATGTCGAGGTAATTATGGTCAGCGATCTGGGGCTGG